>CAZOSU010000190.1:0-5609 GCA_964582515.1 uncultured Acetatifactor sp.
AAATTCATGAAAATTGTTGATTTTAGGTCTATGTGTGAAAAATTTACCGCTAGATACTAGTTTTTTTAAAAAATGAGTATCTGATGAGATAATTATTTTGTATAGATACAAAAACAAGGTTTTTTGGTATGATTTGTTTGTTTTTAACGGTCTTAGCTATTGATTTTTTTGTATAGGCCGTTGTTGAAGGGATATGGCATATGCGAAATGTAAATTCAACAGTGAAAAAGAAGAACTAAAAAAATATATATAATTTTTGAAAAAACTTGTTGACAACTGCTTGGCGATATGATATCATATCATTCGTGTCAAGCAGACATATGCGCGAGTGGCTCAGCGGTGGAGCACCTCCTTGCCAAGGAGGGGGTCGCGGGTTCGATCCCCGTCTCGCGCTCTGAAGGAATCGGTTATCCGGTTCCTTTTTTGTTGCATATCTTGCTTATTGTACCTCATAATACTACATTTTTCAATTAAGATGTTTACGAATCACCTTTCAGGGTACTAGTGAAAAAACTTTTTTCTGTACCCCGTTTTCTTCCAAAAATCCGGTGATTTAATAAGTTTTTACAACGAAAAGGAAACTATTTCACGTTTTCCATTCTCCATACCCCGTTTTTTTTAAATTGCGGGGTATCAGGTAATTCTCCCGAAGATAGCACCCTTTTCCCCTCGCAAAACCTTCTAAATTGCCATTATTATCTCCCCATCAGGGTATCAACATATACTTAGTCTTTCTGTACCCCGACACAGGCGTCATATCAATAAATGGCTCTCTATCTTTTCTGATTTATAGGTGCAATCCCTTCTTTTCTGGCGTTGTGGTCCTGATTCTGGTTCTCCGGTGTAGCCTTCTGTGTCACACTGTTAAACTTATTATGATTCTTCTGCGCTTCCGGCATTTCTGATTTTGATTTATTCATTCTATCACCCCCAAAATAGTATTTCTCTACACAACAAAAACAATTCAAAATATTATTGAAAGAAATGTGATATTCTACCCTCATAAGGGTTCTATTATTGAAAGGCCTTTCCACGCAGGAGGAACAAAGCTTCAAAAAAGCTGCGGAATGGGGTTACTCCTCATTCCGCAGCTTTTTCATTTATTCTTCAAATTTCCCTGCGTACTTCACTCGGTAAATACGCTTAATAGAATCATTAACTCTCTCTTCTGCAATGGTACCATCTGCCAGTGCCTGTAATACACCTATATATGCCTTATTAAAATCCTCCGGCATCAGAATCATATCACAGCCTGCCTTCAATGCCTTTACAGCAGCTTCATCCGCACCATAATACTCAGAAATCGCCTTCATATTCATGGCATCGGTAATAATGACACCATCAAATTCCAGTTCATTTCTAAGGATGTCCGTCACAATGACGGAGGACATGCACGCCGGTGTATTATCTCCGGTAAGCTGTGGCGCATCCACATGTCCCACCATGACAAACTCAGTACCTGCATCAATGCCCGCCTTAAATACAGCGAATTCCTCTGCGCGGAATTCCTCAGCAGTACGCTCTACAGTGGCCAAGCCCTTATGGGTATCCTCCGTGGTGGCACCAATTCCCGGAAAGTGCTTTAAGCATGTAGAAATCCCCTGCTCGTCCAGACCACGCATCATCTCCAACATATAAGGAATTGCTACAGACGCCGTGCTGTCATATGTACGCCCTGCCATCACACTGTTTTCCACATTGGCAAGGTCCGCCACCGGTGCAAAATCCACATTCACACCATAAGCCTTCATGGTACTTCCGATGGTAGTACCCACATTATAGGCGGCAGTGGTATCTCCTGCCTGGGCAATGGCTCCCGCCCCGGCCTGCTTATCCATCAGTCCGGCCTCGGTCAGGCGGCTGACACTTCCACCCTCCTCGTCCAGACCGATAAAAAGCGGATACTTGCTGTACAGAACGGTATTGCTGACCATCTCTGCAAATTGCTCCGCATTCTTGATATTCTTTTCAAAATAAATGATTCCACCCACTGCATACTGGGACAATGCTTCCCTGGTGCCATCCCCCGCCTTCACTGCAGTACCCACACCGGTAATATCCTCCGGCGTCACAAAGAACAAACCTGCAACTCTGTCCTCAATGGGCATCTGGCTTACAATCTCATCAATAAACTCATCCAAAAGCTCGTCCGGCGATTTTGTAGGCTCCGGTGTCGGCGTGGGCCGTTCAATCTCCGGCTCGGAAGATACCATCTCCTCCAGTATCTCCTGCTGACTGCTTTCCACGGAGCTTTGTATAGAGCTTTCCAGCTGCTCCTTCTCCGATACAGTTTTTACCGTAAAAACTATTCCCACAGAAACCAGGGCAACTACCACTATCATCGTCAGATATACCAGTATCTGATTCCGGATACGCCGTTTTCTTCTGGCTTCTCTTCTTTCAAACTCGTTACTTTCCATCAAATTTCTTTCTCCCCTATGTTTTTTTCTATGTTACCACAAGATTGCATACTTTTGCCATAGAAAATAAGGGAAAGTTTCACTTGTTTTATAAATCACTTTCCAGATAAGCCTGGTACATAATATCCAGCCGTCCTTCACTGACAATATAGCGCATTTCCTTTTTCAGCCGAGGGGAGTTATCAATGACCTCCACCAAATCCGGATTATACCGTGTGCCCTTGCCTTCCACCAGCTCACACAGCACCTCATCCAGTGTTTTGGCCCTCTTATAATTTCTGCCCAGATGGTCGGTAGCAGCATCAATACAGTCACAAATAGTAATCAAATCAATGATAATACGATAAACTGACTTGGTATTATCAAACTCCATGGGATATCCTGCACTGCCGTCATAAAATCTGTGATGCCCCAGTGCCACATCCCTATATTTCACCAAATCCTCATCCTGTTCCAGCATTTCTGCTCCAAACAGCGGATGATTCTTAATCCCCATAAACTCTCTATCCCACAGCCTGCGACCCTGGGTGTTTACGATGTCCGTGATTTTTGTTTTGCCGGTATCATGCAAAAGAGCACTTCTTTTTACAAACTCGAACAAATTATTTTTTATCTCCTCCGGCAAGTCCTCAAACAGCTCCGGCCTCTTTCGCTTTGCCTCCTTGCACAAAGCCTCCGCCAGATGGGTCACCATCACAGAATGCAGATATGTGGGGAGCTGACGCTTCACCAGAAGCTGGAACAGACACTCCTCCTTCTCATCCTGTGAATCCATATACTTAATCAATTTGAAGCACCACTCCGCCATTACACCATTAATGAACGGCAAGGAAAACTTAGTCAGCTTCTCATACCAGGTTTCCTGGGTCTGTTTTTTGAGAATGTTCATTACCTTTTTGCTCTTTTCTTCTCCCACACCCAGACAAATCCAGTTTTCTATGGTTAAGGGCACGTTAATCAGGAAATACAAATCCTCCTCCGTCATATCCTTCACATCCGGGCAGCCTTTAAGATTCTCCTGATAATATTCCATATAAGTATCCACAATCTCTTCCAGAGACATTTTGTTTAAGATCTTCTGTGCGTGGAGATAGGCCGCATACACCTCACTGTTCACAGCGTATACGTTTTCCAGCTTTTCCATTTCTTCCTTATATATCTCGTTAGCTACCCGGCAAAAAGTCTTTTGTGCTTCCTCACTGCACGCCTCTATGGACTCTTCCACAATTAACCATTCCTTTTTGAGGCGGTCCACAATTTCAATAATCTCCTCATTCCCACCGTCGAGCTCCTGTACCTCCTTACTATTCCAGAAGGCAAGGGCTTCCAAATAGTATTGGTAGGATTCATCAGCCGTAATCGCCTTATTGCTCATGCCGGGTACGATTAAATTATAGTACGCTCCCCAGATTCGTCTCCTGCATATTGCTTCCATCCCATCGAAATAAGACTTTCTATAATTTATAATCTTATGATTGTAGTCCTCATCATGGCGCTGATATCCCTCTCTACGGTTCTGAACCTCACTTTCCTCGTAAAAGGCCGCACCATACAAAAATATAAGTCTCTGTATATCCTCATTATTCTCAAAGTATTCTATTAATTTATAAATCATGGGCAACAGAACCTGACAATCATCGTACCCCTCCAAATACATGCTATAGCATTCCTCATACAAGAGCATGGCCTCCTCTTCCTGCATAGGTCGCTCCAGCAATGTATCCAGATGGTCGAGCAACTGCCCATTCTCTGCATACATTCTCTGATTTTCCACCGCACGGTTCTGCAAACAGGCAATCCACTCTGACTTTTCCCTGTCCTGTAAAAGACTTTCATCCAGCTCCCGCTGTCTGTCCATATTGGCCTTGTATTTTTCAAGAATTTCTGTGATGCAAAAGTTTTCTGTCATACCCCTGTTCCACCCCGAATTTTCCCATAACTTATGCATATATTATACCAATTTTCTAACTTCTCTTCAACACATTCCTGCCAAACTACAAAAAAACCAAACTAAGGACGCGTCAGATTCCATTCTACCTGACGCGTCCTATCTAACTATGATTTCCAATGGTCCATATCCTCTCTTTCAAGTTCTGTTTTCGTTTCATTGTATCATCTATATGAAGTTTTTCTGATATGACTTCCATTTTATCCTTTGTACCTTACATCATTTGTACTACCGAGTACTGTAACTCATTCTCTCCTGTTACCCTTTTCTTATGTATATAAATGGAAGCTTGTTGGATTAAAGATTATGTGTTTGGCGGTCCGTACCTCTCTTTCTTTCGTATTTGAGTTCTCCTTCTAACTCATCTCTTTTGTAATTTGCTTTCTCTCTTGTTTGTTTGTAACTTTATTATAGCATGTCCTCTCTATTTGTCAACACATTTTTCTAAAAAATTTTAAATAATTTTATTACTGGTCATTTTTCGACAATCTGTCGGAAAATTTGTCGAATTATGGCGATTAAGAACCTTAGGACGAATCCGGGAGGCCAAGATGTGGGGCGGAGGATATGGTATGGGGGATTGGGACGTATGAAGATATTTTAGAGTTTCTTAGATTACTGCTGCATAATCAGCGAAATTCAGGCATGGATGCCTGAATTAGGAGTCACTGCGCATGGACGCGCATTGACTCCGACGCGTCGCCTTTCATTCACCTTCATGCAGTAATCTTAGTAACTCTTAAATATCGGAGTCCGTCCCAATCCCCCATACCATATCCTCCGCCCCACATCTTGGCCTCCCGGATTCGTCCCAAATACCAAAAAGGACCATCACCCTTAGGTAACAGTCCTTTCGAGATTAAAGTCTTGTCATAACAAAAATATCATAAATTGCCTTGATAGCAGTTTCGAAATCGTTGTTCTCCACACCAATGATGATGTTCAGTTCAGAAGAACCCTGGTCAATCATCTTTACATTTACATTGGCATGTGCCAGAGCAGAGAAGATTCTTCCTGCGGTACCTCTTGCAGACTTCATACCACGTCCCACAACTGCAATTAATGCAAGGTCAGCTTCAATGTCAATCACATCCGGATTGGCCAGTCTGTGAAGGGCACCTACTACATTCTGCTCCTTGTGCATGAATTCATCCTGATGTACAAATACAGTCATGGTATCAATACCGGAAGGAACATGCTCGAAGGAAATTCCGTTCTCTTCAAATGCCTGAAGAACTTTT
>CAZOSU010000191.1:0-5588 GCA_964582515.1 uncultured Acetatifactor sp.
GTGAATAAGTACAAGGACAATAACGAGCTCAGTAGTGCCAGAGCTTTGTCGGTATTTAATTACCTGATGGAGAACACACTTTTAGAGCCCGCAAATATAAAGCATTCCGGTAGAGGAGAATATGTACCGATTGCTGACAACAGCACTGCGGAAGGCAGGGCAAAAAATAGAAGAGTGGAAATAAAAATATTTAATCCACCCGTTCCGTAAGGAGTATTAACGTATGAAGAAAAATCTATTATCTGTTTTGATTCTTGCACTGCTTGTGGTGAACGTAATCTTAACAACTATAATGATGGTTAATGTAACACAGACAAATAGTAGAACGGCAGAGCTGGTAGGAAATATCGCTGCTGTACTGAATCTGGAGCTTGATTCCATGGGCACTGAGGAGGCTGTTCCCATGGAGCAGCTGGAGGTATTTGATTTATCCGCTCCCATGACGATTCCTTTGTTAAGCACCGATGGAAAGAGTCATTATATGGTTTGTAATATTTCGTTTTCTTTGAATAACAAAGGGGATGGATATAAGGAGTTTGGCGGCGATAAGTTTTCTGGCTATGAAAGTCTTATTAAGGACGCTATCGAAGCTACGGTATCTCAGTATACGGTAGAAGAAGTAAACGATAGTGAGAAGTTTGAGGTGATTCGTGCCGAAATCTTAAAAGCTGTAAAAGCATTATTCGTTGATAAGAATGAGTTTATCTATAAAGTGGCAATCAGTGAGAGAAAGACGCAGTAGCCTCTGACTATAAAGCTATGATAGACAGGAGGTGAGATTTGTGGGTGATGTTCTATCACAAAGCGAAATAGATAGTCTGCTGGCGGCATTGTCCTCCGGCGAACTTGATGCGGATAATATGCAGGACGGAGATGAACGTCAGGTTAAAAATTATGATTTTAACCGCCCGACCAAGTTCTCTAAAGAACATCTTCGTACCATGGAAATTATTTTTGAACACTATGGAAGACTTATTTCCACGAATCTTCCGGTGTACTTAAGGAAGAATATTCAGGTCACTGTAGCTAGTTCGGAGACAGTAACCTTTTCGGAGTTCAGTAATTCCTTGTCCAGTCCGGCAATTTTGGGGATTATTGATTTCCTTCCGCTAAATGGAAATATTATTCTGGAATTATCCACCAACTTGGGCTATACCATTATAGACCGAATGCTTGGAGGAAGCGGGGCACCGTTGGAAAAGACCAGAGACTTTTCGGAAATTGAGATGTCAATTATACTACGTATTATGACCATGTTTACCCAGCTGATGCAGGACCCGTGGCGAAACGTAATTGAGCTTAATCCCGTAATCAGCAGATTGGAAACCAATCCGCAGTTTGCACAGGTTGTTCCGCCATCAGATATGGTAGCGATTGTAACGCTAAACGTAAAGATAGGTGACGTCGAAGGATATATCAATGTCTGTTTACCATTCTTCACATTGGAGGATGTAATGGATAAGTTAAATACCAAGTATTGGTTCTCCACTATGCAGGAATGTCCTGATGAGAATTATGAGGATTACATTGAGGCCCTGATTCGTAAGGTAGATGTTCCGGTGAAGGCCGTGCTGGGTAAGAGCAGGATATCCGTGGCTGACTTTATGGGTCTGCAGCTTGGAGATGTCATTCGTCTGAATACGAAAGTGGACAGCGATATGGATATATTTGTTGGTAATATTCGTAAATTTACTGCACTTCCCGGAGCAAGTGAAGAAGCTTATGCAGTAAGGGTAACATCAGTTATCAGAGAGGAAGAATAAAGAGCTGCAATGCAGCGGAATGGAGGATACAATGGATGGAATGCTATCACAGGACGAAATAAATGCCCTTCTTAACGGTATGGATTTGTCCAGCGCATTGGGAGATAGCGAAGAGCCAGTCCAGGAGGATGTTTCGTATGCAGAGGCATCTGTTTCAGGTGGAGATGAGATTCTTTCCGATGTAGAGAGAGATGCAATTGGTGAGGTTGCGAACATCAGTATGGGTTCATCTGCGACGACTTTATACTCGTTGGTGAACTTAAAGGTTAACATTACCACACCAAGAGTTGCTATGGCAGAATGGAAGACTCTTCTGGATGAGTATGAAAAACCTTGTGTATTTATTCAGATTAAATACACGCAGGGCTTGGATGGTTCAAATATCTTAGTATTAAAGGAAAATGATGTTAAGATTATCACCGATCTTATGATGGGTGGTGATGGTACCAATACAAGTGGAGAACTGGGAGAATTGCATTTAAGTGCGATTTCCGAGGCGATGAACCAGATGATGGGTTCTGCAGCCACCTCTTTATCTACCATGCTTGGTACGGTTATCGACATCAGCCCGCCAAATGCAGACTTACTTAACCTTGTGGAATATTCTGACGGTTCTGAAATTTCACCATTCTTAGGTGGAACCTTTGTGAAGATTTCCTTTAGAATGCAGATTGGTGATTTGGTAGACAGTACGATTATGCAGCTGTACCCGATTGAATTTGCAAGAAAGCTTGTGGATACCTTTATCAGCCAGCAGATGGGAGGAATGTCCCTGGATGCTGTAGCTGCGCAAGCACCTAATCCTGCACCGATGGCGTCTCAGCCACAGCCGCAGCCCCAGGTGGCTCAGCCACAGCCGCAGATGGCACCGCAGATGGATATGAGTGCACAGATGGGTATGCAGCCGCAAATGGGAATGCCGATGCAGCCACAGATGGGAATGCCAATGGGCTATCCACAGATGGGAATGCCGATGGGTTATCCGCAGATGGGTATGCCGATGCAGATGCCGATGGCAAATGTTCAGCCGGCACAGTTCCAGAATTTCTCGAATGATTACAGCGCGATTGCAGGTCAGGAGAATATTGGTCTAATTATGGATGTACCTCTTGAGGTAACGGTAGAGCTTGGTAGAACGACCAAGTCCATATCTGATATTCTTGACTTCGCACCGGGCACAATTATCGAGCTTGACCGTATTGCCGGTGAACCGATTGATGTATTAGTCAACGGTAAGCTTGTTGCAAAGGGAGAGGTAGTGGTAATTGAAGAAAGCTTTGGTGTAAGAGTGACAGAGATTATCAAATAAAAAGAAGACATTCATTATGATATGAATTGGAGGACTATATAATGGCTAAAAATGTATTGATTTGCGATGATGCTGCATTCATGAGAATGATGATTAAGGATATCTTAAGTAAAAATGGTTACAATGTTGTAGGTGAGGCAGAGAATGGTGCCAAGGCATGTGAAAAATATGCAGAATTGTCACCGGACTTAGTTCTTATGGATATTACGATGCCGGAAATGGATGGTATTGCAGCTCTTAAGAAAATCAAAGCAGCTGATCCGGGTGCTATGATTATCATGTGCTCTGCAATGGGACAGCAGGCGATGGTTATTGAATCAATTCAGGCAGGTGCAAGAGATTTTATCGTAAAGCCGTTTCAGGCAGAACGTGTTATCGAAGCTGTTAAGAAGGTTATTGGTTGATGATTATTTTAACCGGAAGTGTAGATAGCTATGCACAGCTGATAACAGTACTTGTTATATTTATCGTGGTTCTGGCAATTACCGCCTGGACCACGAGATTTATTGCATCCTATCAGAAGCAGATGGGAGCAGGAAGTAATGTGGAGGTTGTGGAAGCGACCCGGATTGATTCGGGCAAGTGTATTCAGATTGTACGCATCGGGGAAAGGTATTTTGCTATTGCGGTATGTAAAGATACAGTGAGTACGATAGGTGAGATACCTAAGGAGGAAATTGTATTTCGGCAGACGGCGGGCAAGACTTTTGATTTTAAGGCACTCCTAAATTCTGCGATGCACAAGGAGACAAAGGAATAAGTGAAAAAAAATATATTTAAAATAATATGCCTGCTGATTACGGTAGGCATATTGTGTATTAATACGTCTTTAACCGCATATGCCACAGGAACATCCGATTTTGACTACACGGAAAGTGGTACCATTATCAATCCCACAGGTACCGTGGACAGTCATGAGGAGCTGAAGGAGCTTAATGTATCCAATGAGTTGACCATTACCTATAATAACGGAAATGGAGAACTAAGTGGCAGCTTGCGCATTCTTTTGACACTGACATTGATTGCGCTGGCGCCTACATTACTTATACTTCTCACATCCTATACCCGTATACTTATAGTACTTCATTTTACCAGAGCTGCACTCAATACGCAGACGGCACCGCCTAATCAGATTTTAATCGGTCTTGCGTTGTTTCTGACCTTCTTTATCATGACTCCCACTATCGAGAGGATAAATACGGAGGCGATTCAGCCCTTTGACCAGGGGATTATTACCCAGGAGGAGGCTTTTGAAGCGGCGATTGTACCCATTCGGGAGTTTATGTACGAGGAAACACTGGTGAAGGATGTGGAGCTTTTTATGGATATCGCAGAAATGGAATGGGACGGTAAGACATTGGATGCCATTCCTACATCCATTTTGATTCCCAGCTTCATTATCGGCGAGCTTAGAACCGCGTTTTTCCTGGGCTTTGTCATTTACATTCCATTTATCGTTATCGATATGGTTGTGGCATCCACTCTTATGAGTATGGGTATGATGATGCTGCCACCTACCACCATTTCCATGCCGTTCAAGATTTTACTATTTGTATTGGCAGATGGCTGGAGTCTGGTAATAGAAAACTTAATTCGAACGTTTTATTAGTAGATAAGAAAGGAGGAGACTGCAATGATGACCATTGATACCGTTGTACAAATTGCCAATGACGCGTTATATCTGATTATCAAGGTATCGCTTCCGGTGCTTTTGGTTTCCCTTATTGTGGGTCTGTTAATCAGTATTTTCCAGACAGTAACCTCCATTCAGGAACAGACACTTACGTTTGTTCCTAAGATTATCTGTGTATTTTTATCATTGATGTTGTTTGGGCATTGGATGCTTAATAGCATGGTAGAATTCATGGTAGAGCTGTTTTCCAATTTTGCCCTGTATGTAAATGGATAGAGGTAATTTTATGTTGCAGCTATCCTTTTCTTTGTATGATTTAGAATATTTTCTGCTGATTCTGGTGAGAGTGTCATGCTTTGTTTTTATAGCACCATTCTTTAGCTTGAACAATGTACCTGCACAGGTAAGAATCGGCCTTAGCTTTTTTACGTCACTTCTTTTATACGAGGTGGTTACACCGGCAGAGCTTCCGGTGACTTATAATACGGTGACCGGATATGCGGTAATTGTTATAAAAGAAGCTATTGTAGGTCTGCTTCTGGGCTTTGGGGCTACCCTTTGTTCCTCTATTGTAAATTTTGCCGGCTCCATAATTGATATGGAAATCGGTTTGTCCATGGCTACCGTTTTTGACCCGGCCACCAAGCAGACAACCAGTATTTCCGGTGTTTTTTACCAGTATGTGGTAACGCTGATGCTGATTTCTACCGGAATGTATCGATACCTTTTGGGGGCTATTGCAGACAGCTTTATCCTTATACCGGTAAATCAGGCAGTATTTCAGCAGGATTCCCTGCTCAGTTCCATGATTGAATTTATGGGGCAGTATATTATTATCGGATTTCGTATCTGTCTTCCGGTATTTTGTGTCATGATGATGCTG
>CAZOSU010000192.1:0-5540 GCA_964582515.1 uncultured Acetatifactor sp.
CGCCAAATGGGCATCCCTTATATCGTTCACGCGATTTTAGGTCTGCCGGGAGAAGACGAAAAGCAGATGTATGAGACCATAGAGTATTTGAATGACTTTGCCCCCTTCGGAATAAAGCTACAGCTCCTGCATATATTAAAAGATACGGATTTAGCCCATGATTATGCCCGGGGCATGTTTTCTGCACTGGAAAAGGATGAATATTTAAATCTTCTGATTGGATGCATCGAGAGACTTTCGCCGGATATCGTCATTCATCGCCTGACAGGAGATGGTCCCAAAAAGCTTTTAATCGCTCCCTCTTGGAGCCTGAACAAAAGAGATGTGCTGAACTCTCTTCACAAAGAAATGAAACAAAGACAAACTTATCAAGGAAGGTTATATCATGCTACAGGATCCACTTACTCTGTATAAATTGATTATTCTATATATGCTTGGACGTGTGAATTTTCCCCTTACCACCGCCCAAATCAGTGATTTCATATTAGAAAAAGAATACACAAATTTTCTGACCCTGCAACAGGTGTTCAGTGAGCTGACAGACACCGGTCTGGTGGAAAGTAAAACCACAGGCAACCGTACCCAGCTCTCTCTCAGTGAGGAGGGAAGGGAAACCCTATCCTTCTTTGGCAATCGCATCAGCGACGCCATCAAGACGGACATCAACCAGTACTTCCTGGAAAATGAATATTCTCTTCGCGAGGAGGTCTCCGTACTGGGCGACTACTACAAATCTACCTCCGGAGAATATGAGGCGCACCTCATTGCCAAGGAACAGGACATCAACCTTATCAAGCTGACCCTGTCCGTACCTACAAAAGAAATCGCGGAAGCGGTTTGTGACAACTGGCAGAAGAAAAATCAGGAAGTTTATGAACAAATTATCAAACTGCTGTTTTAACTGAGGAGATACTTATGGAACTTTGGGATATCTATAACATGCACAGAGAAAAAACCGGCGAAACCATGATTCGCGGTAATGAGTTTAAAGACGATTGCTACCATTTGGTGGTACATGTATGTATTTTTAATGCTGAAGGGCAAATGCTGATTCAGCAGCGCCAGCCCTTTAAAGAAGGCTGGCCCAATCTGTGGGACATCACGGTGGGCGGCAGTGCCGTACAGGGAGACTCCTCCCAGACCGCTGCGGAGCGGGAGCTTTTTGAAGAGCTGGGTATTAAACTGGATTTACAGGGCATCCGCCCTAACCTGACCATCAATAGCACACGCTGCTTTAATGATGTTTACCTGGTAGAAAAAGAGGTGGACTTAAAGGACCTGACGCTCCAATATGAAGAGGTGCAGGATGCCAGATGGGCTACCCTGGATGAGATTCTGGGCATGATTGAGGATGGCAGCTTTATCCCATATTATCCCAGCTTTATACAGTTTCTCTTTGCTTCCAGAGGGAAATATGGAAGCCATATGAAATAATATAAAAGCGTAAACACATTTCTAACCTTGTGTTTACGCTTTCATTCTACGCTAATACTCTTATCAACTCCTGATACCGCTCTGTTTTCTTCGCAATATCCTCTTCTGTCACTCCATAGTAACGATAGATATCCTTGTAAATTCGTTTGAATTTTCGACTATGTCCATTTCCGTGACTGCTCCAGCCACCGCTGATGCTGCCAAATCTTCCCTCCAAATAAAGGCTCATCTTCCCTTTTTTATCTTCCTTTTCAAGCACATAAAACTCTATGGAAAATTCCGCATCAGAGATTTCACCAGCCTTTTGTTTCCTAAGCTCCAGCTGTTTTTGGAATTCCCGCAGACCTGCTTCATCCGCACCTGTGAGCTCCGGCGGAGTAGCATATTCTCCCAAAAGCTGTGGTCTATGCATGAGAAGAAAGGATGTCCTAAGCTCCTCATACTGTCTTAGGTATTCCTCATCTTCTTTGGAAAGCTCACGAAAACCATAACGTTCTTTCGCATAAGCTACCACCTCTTCCATACTGTGCCCTCCAGGCTTTATCCACAAAGCACACCACCTTTTTCTAAGAGAAAACAGCTGTTTTTGTATTTTCTGCTTTAAGGTTCTCTTACTTCTCCCAGCTAAAAATATGGAGGTAGGACCGTCACTTCCTCCGATGATGCTGACACTGCCGGCTGATTTTTCTATTTTACCCATTATAAATTCCTCTCAACTTTCTCAAGTGTTTTATGCCCTGTCAAAGCCTTTACAATTTTCCGGCCATTTCAGCAGGCACAATCTCAGGAAGGCGCTCTTCTAATACGGCTCTGATTTCCTTTTCCGCATTATGTATGTACTTAATTCTACCAATGGTATTTTTCACTTCCGCAATACCCAGCGTTCTCTCCGCTTCGTCCACACATTCGCCCAGTGCTCTTTGTATATTAGACTCCAGCCATTCTACCCATGTATATGCCAGTCCAAAGACATCACTATAGCCTCTAAAACAGTTATCATAAGAAGCCAGGTAACCCTCAAAAAATGCGACAATCCTTTCCACATCCATATTGCAGGAGACGATTCCCGACCACTGAAGTGCCAGCTGCAGGGCATGGGAAATGGGATTACCATAGTCCAGACATTCCAAATCGATTACCCACGCCTTACCATTCTCCCACATCTTCGGGTCCATATCCTCATTGGAAATACACAAAATGTCCGGCAAAGAGCGCCTCGCCTCATTCAAGGCTTCTTCCGCCTGGATTAGCAGCTGTAAATTATCCTCTAATACCGTAGCAATCTCATTTTTCTCTGTAACTGCCCTCTTTACATATTCCTGCCAGTTAATGTTGCTTAACTCCGGCTCCTTGTGAGCAACATTCCTTGGACAAATCCCATGCATTTTCCCTAAGATGCTTCCGGCCATATGACACTGCTCCAATGATATATTATCCCAGTCCGTGATGCGTCCTTCCTGCCAGCGAAATATATAAAAATAATTACCGGCAATCTCCTGCATCTTCTTCCCCGACAAAACCATGGCCGGTACAATGGGAAGCTTTTCTCTCTCTAAAAGAAGCTCAATTTCCTCCGCACGTCTGAAATTATCATGTGCTTCCTCTCTTTTCATAATTTCCGGGTTCAGATGCTTTACTGCATAGACTCCCACATCCGTTTTAACCTTGTACATTCTGTGCATGAATCCGCCGGCCACCGGCTCCACCTGGGAAAGCACCTCTCCAAGGCCACACTTTTTCATCAAATCAGTTATCATGCTATCTATACCTCCAGGTTCTAATCCTCATACACAATTATATCATCAATATATTTTCTTTCCATGTCATGTCGTTTTTTTCGGATAAACCATGACACTATCGCCAATTCTATACTTAATACTAAGTTCATTCGTATTTCTTCCGGTCTTCGTTTTGGCAATTTTCGGAGTACTTTTCTTAAGGATACTGCCTCCCCTGCTTCCCCAATATGGCAATGGCAATCCCCATCCCTTCTGTAGGGTCTGTACCGGAGCCTAATTCATCCATAATAATAAAGCTTTCCTTATTTGCGCTACCCAAAACCTCCAGCACATTGGTAATATGTGCAGAAAACCTCAGCCAACTAGCTGAATGTAATAATCCAAAAGCTCATATACATAATCCTTAAGTGGCGTAAATGCAAACCCTAAGGCCTCCGCTTTTTCCGTGTTTATACTATATTCCGGCTCACCATTGTAAGGCGCATTTTCTCCGTTTTTATCAATGATTGCCTTTGAGCCTGTTTTCTCTTCCACATAAGCAATAATTTCTCTTAAGGAAATCGTTCCCCTGCTACTACCATTCACTGCACCTCTCGTATCCTTATCTACGAGAAACGCGATAAACTTTCCTGCTTCATCAGAACGAAGAAAGCTCATCTGTACATCCGGATTATCGATATGCATGGGAATGGATTTCATGGTATGCTCCACATAAAAAAGTAATCTTTTGGTATAGTCATCCTTTCCGATGGTAAAGGGGTATCTCACTGCAATCCAGTTTTTATCCGGGTACACTTGCCACAGGGCATACTCTGCCTGCCTTTTGATTTCCTCGTAGGGAAATGCCTTTCTGTCGCACCAAATCAGCTCTCCCTTTGTTCCATCAAAATCCTCTTCCACGGTATTCATGTGTTTAGGATTATAAACGGAGGTAGTGGACATGTAAATATATTTGTCACAATCCACATGCTCCATTACATACTTGATATCATTGGAGCAGTAACCGATTTTATCGATTACCACATCATAATGGGTTCCTTCCAGAGCATTTTTCATACTCTCTTCCTTGGTTCTTTCTATGATAATCCGCTTTACCCTATCTCCATATGTATCCGGCGCCTTCCCTCTGGTTGCGATGGTCACCTCATGCCCCATTGCCAAAAGCTCTTCCACCATATGAATTCCGAAAAATCTGGTGCCACCTATTACTAAAATCTTCATCCCTGCACTCCCTTTTTAATAAACGATACTCCAATCTACTCTTGAGAATCCTTTGCAGCTTCCACTTCCAATTGTTCCCTTCTTTCTTATCTTTGTGTATAAGAACCGTCACAACACCAACCGATATCGCTCCAGATGATCTGTTTTCCCTTCATATACAAATCCATTTTTCATTGCAATTCTTTTACTGGCGATTTGCTCCGCATCGCATTCGATAACGCAGCTTCTGGCACCCAAATCTCTTGCGCATTTTATAAGTTCCTGGGTCACCTCATCAGCGATTCCCATTCCCCAGTAATCTCTGTTTAAAATCCATCCAATCTCATAATCCGATTGCTCATAAAAATGAAAAATTGCATGACCAATCACGTTACCTGTTAATTTCCATACAATTGCATAAACCAGTGGTGGCTTGCACAAGCCGGCTGCCTGAATAAAATTTATTGTCTTCTCTAGGTCAAAGCTGCTTTCTATATACCTCATTACATTTTCGTCGGAAAGCACTTTATGTAAATCGTCAGCGTCTTCCATGGTCAGCTCTCGGATGAGACATCTCTCTGTTATTAAGTTCATGCTTGCCTCCCGTAAATGGTTTCCTCTTCTTTACATTATACCAAAGATGATGTTAACCAAAATTAGAATGTGAAGAATGATATGATACAAATCTGGCACAATTCGCTTTTCATTCATAGGCAATATATGAACCGTATCTTTAAAACACTCATTATATCCCTTCAATTTCTTTTCGTTTGCACCCAAAATAGTATAATACCAGTGGCAAAAAAACTGCACAACAAACCAAAACACTAATACGAATAATAGCACCCATTTCCCCACCGGCTGAAAGAAATGAAAAGAAACCAAACCGATACTATATAGACAAAGCATAATGAACTCCGCACTTTTGATTCCCATCCCTTCTACTAGCAGGTACTTTCCTATACGATATGTCGTAATGCATCCCCAAAACCATATCCAAAGTACAATTTGAATCCATATCGTAATCATCATTATACTTCTCCTTATAATCTCCACAAATTGGGATTTGTCTGTTTCATTACTTGTCATGAAGTTCTGTTAACAAAGCTACTGTGATATCTTTTGCTATCATAGCCGCCTTTTCACAGTTTTCTTCAAAATGACCAG
>CAZOSU010000193.1:0-5536 GCA_964582515.1 uncultured Acetatifactor sp.
AAATCACCAGAACCACCAGGATGAACAAAAGTGTCACCAGGATGCTGCTGGTTTTTTGAAGCAGCTGACAGTTCATAATCGAGGTGATGATGCGGTGACGTTTTTTTTGCAATACTTTGATTGCGATGCAAAGCAGAATACCAAAAAAAGTTAGAATCATTCCACTTACAATTGTGATCAGAACACCATCTTGCAAATTCCTTATCTACAAATTCTCCATTTTTATATAGCAGGGAATATGTTAGCACAGGGAAGGTGAAAATATTTTCCTGTCTGATTTCTGAGACAACTTCCATAAATGTCTTTTGGTGTTCGATAAATTCGTCTACGTAATCAATAGCAAATGATCCATCTGGAAATTCGAGCCCACCAAATAATGCCTCATAATATTCTCTGTCGAAAATTGAAACATTTACAAATGCACTCTGATCAATTCTCATGAATGGCTGATTCAATCTATAAATAAACTTCTGAAAACACTGTCTAAGATAATAATTTTTATCTTTGATGTAATGACCACTTTCACAATCCTTCATCCAGAAATAATATGTCCACACAAGAATATTTGGGATACCAACAGCACCAGAAGAACGATTGCTCATATAGCTAATATATTCAATGACATCATCAAGAAATGTCGTTAGGTGCTTTGGAGGTTGTGCATTATAATTGTGCAGAAAGAACAACCCCTCTTTGGCTAATCTTCCCAAATCATATGCATAACAATAAGGGATGTATGTGGTTGAAGGAAAATCATGAAGATAAAAACCACCAGTATATTCGGTTTCAAGCCACTCTTTTGCAGTTTTTAGACCATACTTCTTTTTGATTTCATAAAAAATCTTATTTGCTGCAATAACTTTATCAATAGACTTGCCCTTTTCGGTTCTAAATGATGCGATATCCTTATTTGATGCATTGGCGTTACTATCAATTGTGACATCTGCAACCTTTTTATCCACGAAAGCATCAATAAAGTCTGAGAAATTCATTTGAGAATCGTGAATTCCATTAAGAATTTCAAAATCTTCACCATATTTATCTTTTAGAGCGTCTAGCGCTCTTTCAAAATCTTTATTAAATTTTAGTTTAATATCCATGCTTACTGCCCTCCAATCCACTTCACTGCTTCGTTGAAATCATAAACAACACCGTCTACTTCAAGCTTAGGTACAGAAATAAAACCTTTCTCTTGCATCACTTGGATATCGTTAATTTCTTGATAGCTAATATTTTTCTTGTTTAGTTTAGCTTCAAGAACATTACACTTGGGGCAATGCGTGCTATATAACACTACGTTCATACAATCACTCCTCGTCATTTAATTTATTTACAACATCAAGAATCTCAGTCCAATCTGAGCATCTATGAATGTCATATACAAAATCTTTTGTGCTTTGGTTCCAAGGATAATCTAGGAGCAACCTATCATAATATGGCTTAGCAATGAGCGTTTCATAGCAATCTTCAATCATTAAATGACACTTCATCATCCATTTATCAGCCATACAAACAATTTTGTTGGTTTCAACAAATGGGAAATAACGCTTAATCCACGCAACTTTCTGTCCATAAGTATCCGGGCAATTATTTGTTACAAGATAAACATCGTGTCTGCTCATGAGCTTTTTTAACCCATTTTGTGCGCCAGGAAGAGGTTTGACTCGGTTCCAAATTTCAGGACTATTAAAAATAGCTCTCATGTTTGTTGCTTCTTCTGGTTCTAGGTAGTTTTCTAGATTAAACGCTGTCATATCTTTAAGCGTATATGAAGTTCCATATCGTTCATTGAAAACCTCTAGTGTCGCTTCTGTTAGGTTATTTAAAACCTGATCTACATCACAACAAATGACCATTTTGTCCCTCCATATAATTCAATACATCTTCGTATACTTCTTTTGTGCTCTTGTTTGCATCGACAATATGAATCGCCATTTTATCCATATGCTTTTTATAGATTTCAGTTAGCTCTTTTGCCCAATCATCTTTTTCGTCTTGCAATAAACGACAGACAATTTGCATATCACTGTCGTGTCTGTTCAACATACGATTGATGCGAGTATAGACGCTGGTGTCAAAATAAATAACATGAATCTTATCATGAGCCCCATGGTATACTTGTAGAAGCTCTTTTACTCCGGGCGGATCAATTACATAGATATCAACCTCGTCAACCTGTTCGCCTGTTGCGCCGTAATGCTGACCATTATAATAGGTATATGCTACTAGATTCTGCAATTTATTAAATTCATCACAAGTGACAAACGTATGCTCTTTATCATTGGTGTTACGCTGGCTTCTCGTGGTATATGATTTTAACTGTTTGTATCCAACATCTTCTAGCATATTGGCAATTGTTGTCTTGCCGGAGCCCGACCTCCCAACAAATAAAAATAGTGGCTTACTCATTAGACTCACCAACCTTCGTGGAAAGATATGCCTCATACACATCCTTCAACTTGGGGGCCAGTCCACAACTATTATGTTCGGTACAGAAGGGATACTTGGCATGCGCATAGCACTTAGGAACTAAGAACTTAGCAAATTCTGCGCACTGTTCATCGTGTTCTGCAACAGCTTTCTTCATCAGCTTTGCAAGTTCCCTAATTTCCCACTGCGCTCTTGTACAAAGGCGTTCATTCATAAAATGAATTAATTCTCTACCATTCATCTTAATTTCAATAACAGTTTCACATGCATTAGGTAGTACCATACGAGCATCTTCTGCAGGAACACCACTTTCAACCAAATGATTGTATACAAGCTGGCACTTATTTAGAAAATACTTATACTCCTCAAGCTCATTATTTACGATAATGGATTCAGGAATTACATACTTAAAATTATCCTCGGCACAGTATCTCTGACTTCTAACTGTGAAGCTTGCAAGTCTATGTCTTGTAAGCTGTGCAAGTAATGCTCTGCTTACACCTTCAATATGAAAAGTAAAATCAGCAAATTCTAGCACACTATGGTGCCCAGAGTTATAACATGCTCTCATAATACGACCATTGGCGCTTGGCTCGCTATCATAACAATTGGATGCAGCCTCTTCGATTGCCAAAATCGGGTCTTCTGTCACTCTAGTTAAAGTTACTTTCATTCAACTGCCTCCATTAATTTTGTACTGTTTCTTCTTCATCCTTGGGAGTAGCCGTGCCATCAGCATTAACCTTACGAGATAGACCAGTGGTGCAAAACTGCTTAATTTCCTTGACCAGTCTCTTATAGTCATTATTGGACTTCTTACCAGGTGCGTTTTCAAATGCCGTAACTTTATTTAAAACAGTCTGGCACATTGACTGCGCTCCGAGCAACATTGCTTGTAGACGTAGCTTATTCATCTGCTCTCCGATAGCTGCCTTAAGCTCATCATTCGACATTTCACTAGTAGGATTTTCGAGCTCTAGCTCTTCGTTTAGTTCCTTAGCTTCATTATCCATATTCTATTCCTCCTTTTATTTTATTGCGATGCTATTGTATCACATTAATTTTGTATTGTCAATAGCGTTATTCGTTCTCATACTTTGAATTCAATAGATACGGTTCATATTCGTCTGTTGCGGGTTCGATATATAGATTTACAATATCATCACCATACCATTTTTCTAGACCTTCAACGGCTTCGGTATAGCTCTCTCCGGTAGTTAGCCCTTCGTGCAGAAATTTACCTGCTTCAAAACTATAACCTTCAAGCTTAAATTTCCATAGATACATATTTACACTCTCACTTTCTTAGTTTGCCGTTATCCAATTCCATATTGTTCAAATAAATGTCTTTGTGGCGCAAATTCACCAAATAGTTTGTATTCGGCATTTAATCTTGCCATAATAGCGTCATTTTTATTGACAAAATAACCAATGTGTTTCTGTTTGTTGTTTATTTTTAATGACGCAACCCATTTGTTTTCTCTTTTGTTCCAATATACTCCAATAAAACCACTGGTGTTGTTGCTTTGCTTGTTTCTGTTCATTCCCTGTTGCGAACGAGTTGCTTCGCGGAGATTTGACCTTCGATTATTCATTGGGTTTCTATCAATGTGGTCTATGTCATTTTTTCCAGTTAATAACTGAGACATATTAACTCCTTTATTATTTATTTTTGTTTCAATTCTAACATACCCTTTGACTGGCTCACATGCAGCCCAACAATAATCTTTAATTAAATCATAATCTTCTAAATCGAAATAAAATTTTTCATTAGTATTTGAAGTCCATCCAACCCCATATTCGCCAGACAAATCGTAATTATTTGTTTTATGCCTGTTTTTACATATTTCTCTGGAAATTTCTTTATGCAAACATCCACAACTTTTAGTCGTACCATCTTTTATGCAGGACTGTTTTACAATAATAGGATCACTTCCGCAACTACATTGACATAACCACTGTGCAGAGTGATGCCCTTTTGGGTCAATGTAGTCCTCAGCTTGCTTTAGAACAGTTAGTCTACTTTCAGGTACGCCGTGCTCCCACATCTTCCAATCAGTCATATCTTCTTTAACATTTACCATTTTCTCACCCTAATTTTAAATTAATTTTGTTTTATTTTCTCATCTTGCCGTTCTTCATATATGCTTTATTTTTATTAAAATCATCCAGCAGTTCTTGAAATGGTTTGTGTGCGGTACACGTTTGGTCTGTAATTGTTAGATCGGTTCGCTGTCTAGGCGTATACGTCCTGCGTTCTTGTGCTTCACGAAGCTTAACGGAACTGCCTTGTAGTTGCTGGACCTTGTTTTTGAATTGCTGCCCCTGCGGACTCTTGAAATAATCATACATTTCTTGTAGTAATTCATTCTCTTCTTTGGCTTTGCGGCGACGAAGACGAACATTGCGAATCTCTTTATAGAGCAAATATCCTCGATATGCATCTTTGGGAGCCGACAGTTCAATTTCATGATTTAGGTCGTTGAGCTCTTCTTCGCTCTGCTTAATAATATCAAGATTCATCTCATATGTCTTAATAACATTTTGAAAAATGCTTCCAATAGTTGTAGCATAGTTGTTAATAATATTACTCATACTTACCCTCTTTTACTCATGTTCATTAGCGCCATAATAAGAACACCAAACCATGTGCCTACAATAAAGCTAATTATATATCCCATCGCTTCATCTCCAACCATTCTTTCACTAATGGGCAACCAACTTCATTGCAACTAGCCCAATTTTCATCATTTGGAATTTCTTTTTTATTGCAAACATCAATTGGATGTCCATTATGATCTGTTTTCCAAAGATTATGTTTACAAACATGTTTAAGTTCTGCAAAACCAATTAAATATTTCATTCGTATTCCTCACAAAACATCATTGTTAGTCCATCAACATCAAACTCTTCGGGTTCTTCAATCGTCGGATTATTTACTGCAATAAGGCCATCGTCTGGATTCAAAATACTGTCCAATGCCGAAATAGTGTTTTCGATGCCAAGATAATAAGCTTGGCGTTCAGATTCTGACATGCCATCGCAAACCTTGCTTGATGTGCGATACACAAGATCCTTAGTTTCTTCTGGAATATTCATAACTAGA
>CAZOSU010000194.1:0-5511 GCA_964582515.1 uncultured Acetatifactor sp.
ATCCAGCTTCTTAAGCTTGGTCACAGCATCACAGCCGTTGGAGATTAACTCTCTGTAAAAAATGTCGTGATCCGAATATAACCACTTCTTGATAATGGGAAATATGTTTTCACTGTTGATTGATAAGCTGCCACTTTTTGTTGCCATTTTTTCCACTTCCTTCTAAAAAATTTTTATTGTCCCTCACTAAAAAGTAAGTTTAAAACTCTCCAAAATAAAAGTCAAGGCAAAATTAGCACTCGCTTTTCGCGAGTGCTAATAATTATCCAAAAACCCAGTATTTTCAAGGCTTCCCGGCTTTCTTAAATTTTTGTAAACTCCCTCTTGGGAAGCTATTTTTCATTAAAATATTCGTGGTATACCGCAAAGAAATTGTCCGTATTTACTGCCTCATCCTCTATCATTGAGGTGCTGTCCCAAAGCTTATCATTCAGACTTCTGGCCAGCTTGGCCACAAAGGCATCGTACTGTGTTCCGAAGGCTTCGTTCTTTCTCTGCTCCACAATTTTGATTTTATTGGCATCCGTTTCCTCCCTGTCAAAGGTGCTGATGCATTTGATAATCTCATAACCGGACTCCGTCTCCATGATACCACTGATTTCACCCGTGGCCAGCTGAAAGGCTGCTGCCTCAAACCTCTCGTCCACCTCGCCTTTGCCAAAGGAATAACGCACAGTTTTATCCTCACTATATTCCGTAGCCAGCGCTGCAAAATCATTCTCCCCATTTGTGGCAAGGGTAAGAATCTCCTGTGCTGTCACATACGCTCTTTGCTTTCTCTCCTCGGAAAATTCAATTCTCTGCCCGGTGCCATCCGTGGTATAGGTTTTAATCAGGATATGCTCCACCGTGATAGTGCGGGCTTCATCATCACTGATTTCGGGATTAACCTCCCCGATAATCTGCTGATACACCTTCTCTGCATAGGCATACTCCTGATACAGCCCAAGCACCGTCTCCTTAGTGACCCCCATAGCCTGCACCTCCACCTCCGTCAGAGAGGTATAATAAACCTCCGCCGCCTGCTCCAGCAGTAGCTTCTCGTCCTCAGAAAGGGTAACTCCCTTCTCCTTGGCCAGCAGATACATGGATT
Source organism: uncultured Acetatifactor sp. (assembly GCA_964582515.1). Taxonomy (GTDB): domain Bacteria; phylum Bacillota; class Clostridia; order Lachnospirales; family Lachnospiraceae; genus Acetatifactor. The sequence goes on from CAZOSU010000194.1 coordinate 1,094, forward strand.
TAATCTGAGCAATTTTCGCCAATACCGTCTCCATAATATTCTCTTCCAGCGTCATACCATTATGGGTCACATTCCAGATTTCCGGTCCGTACACATTCTCGTACTGGTTCTGGGTATTGGTCAGATATACCATAAACTCGGCCTTACTACAGGAATGACTTCCGATACGGAACAGCTCGTCCTCTTCAAAGCCTCTGGTAAAAATCACCTTCGTAACATCCTCGCCCTCGCGATTCATAAGCTTCACACCCACCACTACCAGGGCCGCCAGGGCAATCACTGCAACCAGCAGCAGGGGAACAATGTTTTTCTTTCTTCTTCTCATTTTATTTCAACCTTTATCTGTAACTATGAAATTATGGCTTTCACGCTGCTGCCACTGCCGGTTTTATCCACCACCAGCTGTCTGGTAATCCGCTCTCTAAGCTCCGGCACATGGGAAATAATACCAATCAGTCGGTTATTTTCCACCAGCGCATTTAAGGTGTTGCAGGCCTGGTCCAGGGACTCTCCGTCCAGTGCACCAAAGCCCTCATCAATAAAGAGGGTATCCACCTTAATACCTCCATTCATTGATTGTATCACATCACTTAGGCCCAGCGCCAGTGCCAAGGACGCTTTAAATGATTCACCCCCGGACAACGTACGGACGGAGCGTGGTTTGCCGGTATAGTAGTCCATAACCTCAATTTCCAGATTGTCCTTTACTCTGCCGTCGGACACCTCCTTCATCCGATGCATCTCATATCTTCCACCGCTCATCCTGCCAAAACGGATATTGGCAGCCACCAGTATCTCATCAAAATAACTGGCAAGCACATACTGCTCAAACACCAGACGCCTGGGATTATTGCCGGTAGCAATATTCTCCAGCTCCTTAATAAAGCCATACTCCTCGCTTTCCCTGCGGATAATTTTCTCCTTATCCCCAAGATTTCTCTTACACCTTCTCACCTCACTGCGAGAGTATTCCAGCTTGCGGTTTTCCCCCGCCAGCTCCTTACGCCTGCCAAGAAGCTCCTTTAATGCAAGCTCTGCCTCCTGGCAGTCCTTTTTCTCCGTGCCGGTGATATGCTCCTTTAAGGTGCTGCATAGCTGCACAGCAGCCCTGAGCTCCTCCTTATAGCTGCTTATCTCCTGCCCCAATGCGTCCCTATCCATTTTGCTCATATAGGCCTGTTTATATGCTTCCCTGTCACCAAACCCATGGCTTGCCAGATTCTCTTCAAATGCATTCTCCAGACCTGCCTGCTCTTTTACCAGTCTCTGCAAATCCTCGCCCGCCTCTTTTAGCTGCTTGTCCTGCTGCTCTAACGTAGCTTTTAAGGAATTTACGCTGTCACAGATTTCCTGCAAAAGCTTTCCTGCCTTGTCACAGCCAATCCCCTGCAGCTCTCCGGGCAATTCCGCACTCTCATCTGCCAATTCCCGCAGCCTCTCTGTTTCCCGGCAAAGTCTTTTGACCACACCCTCCCGGGCTGCCACTGCCGATTGCTTTTGCAGCACCTGTGCGTACAAAGCCTCTGCTGCCATGGTGCCTTCCTTGGCACGCTGCTCCAAAAGCTCCAGTTCTTCCTCGGAAACCACCTTCTCCGCCAATGCAGCAGGAGAGGGATGCTCCAGTGCACCACACACCGGACAGGGCTTGCCGTCCTCTAAAAGTGCAGCCGCAATGCCGATAGCTGCATAGCTCCTTCTGCGAAGTGCATCCTCGAAAAGCTCCTTATCCGCTCTCACCCTCTTATCCAGCTGTGCGAATTCCTCTCTTTCCTGTTGCAGCCTTTCCCTTTCCGCACACAGATGCTTGTTTTCCCTTTCAAACTCCTTCTTTTTTTGCAGATACTCTGCCCTGCCGTTTATAATACGTGCAAGCTCTTCCCTGCGCGCAAATATGGGAAGCTTTTTCTCAAGCTGCTCTCTGCTGCGCTTCATGCTCTCTTCTAATATGGCAAGAGACTCCTGCACCTTTTTTAGCTGTCCCTCAACGGACTGAAGCCTTGCAGCATCGGCTTCCAGATAGCCTGCATTTACCCCATCGGTAAATTTTTGTTCCTTTCGGACATACAGCTCCTTCTTAGCCTCCAGCTCCTCTTTTCTTTTCACTGCCTGCAAATACTGGCCGATTCTTTTATTTTCCTCCTGCAGAGCCGTAATCTGACTCTGGGCCTTCAATATTTCCTTTTCATTCTTATCATTACTCTTTTTATTGCTTGCAAGAGCCTCTGAAAGCTGCTGCTCCATGGTCTCCAGATTTACATTTGCACGTTCAAAGGGGATGGTAGAAAGCTCCAAAAATCCGGCAAATTCCTCCTTTAGTGCCTCCTCCACGTCCATATCCGGGAAAATCCCTGCAAGAAGCCTAAGGTCCTCATCCAGCTTCGCCTTCTGCTCTGCAACCCTCTGATAGCGTTTTTTTGCCTCCTTGGAAAGCTGAAAGGTAAATCTCTCATAGATACCCGTCCCGAAAATCTCCCGAAAAATCTTGGTTTTTTCCTTGGGCGTAGCCGTCAGCAGTCTGGCAAACTCTCCCTGGGCAATCATGGAAAGCTGCTTAAACTGCTGCAAATCCACACCCAGAAGCTCCTGAAGCTTACTGTTTACCTCCCTGACACCCTCGATAACCTTGTCCTGCGGCATTCTCAGCAGAGCGTTTTCCTTCTCTCTGGTCAAAAGCCCCTCCCCGCTACCACGCTTTTTCGGGCGGAAATACTCAGGATTTCTGCGAATAAAATACTCCTCCCCCCCATGCTCCATGGTCAGCTCTACAAAGGTAGGGGTCTGGGCCTCTGCAAAATCGCTGCGTACGCTATTTCTCTCTTTATCGCGTATTTCACCGCTGAGGGCACCGTACAATGCATAGGTTATGGCATCAAAAATAGTGGTTTTTCCTGCTCCCGTTGCTCCGGTAATCAGAAAAAGACCCTGTCCGAAAAACTGTGTAAAATCTATCTCCACCCGGTCCTTGTATGGTCCCCAGGCACTGATGCATAATTTAATAGGTCTCACTCTTCTCCTGCCTCCCCGGCCGCCGCATCCACTGCCCTGGCCTGTGCCTCCGACAATTCTTCTCCCGTCAGCATTTCATAAAATTCTCCGAAGAGCTCCTGTATGCTCTTCTGCCTTGCACGTAAGCTGTCAGCAAGCAGCTCTTCCTTCACCGCATAATTCTTCTCCAGAACTATCTGCAGCACATTGGGATATACGCTCCGCAAGGTACCAATCGGGTCAATGAGCGCCTCCCTATCCGTGAGAATGGCCTGAATGTAATCCTCGGGGTTTACTCCTTGTGCATGTACAATCTCCGGCTGTATCAGCGCAGCAAGCTCCCCCTTTATCACACGCATTTCAAGGTAAGGCTTTACAGGCTTTTTCTCCACCCTTACCCTGCCATCCGTGCCGATGTCTACAATGTTGACTGTTTTGGTCTGCGCAGCTTCCGAGAAGGAATATTTCATCGGAGTACCACTGTAATAAACCTCTCCATTTCCCACCTTCTGGCCTTTGTGGATATGTCCCAGTGCCACGTAGGAAAATCCCTGAAACACATCAGCGGTCACATTGTCAATACCACCTACATAAGTACCACTCTCCGATTCAGAAAGCTCCGGCATCTGCCCCGTCTCCCCGGTGACAAAATAATGAGTAATCAGCACATACTGCTTCCCATCCTGAAAATCAATATTTTCTCCGGAAAGAATCGCCTCTACTGCCTCCTGACAATTATTCTTTCCCACCACACCGGGCTTTACAAAGGGCAGGCACACAAACTCCGTCTCCTTTTCCCCATTTTTCATACTTACCCGGCGCAGACTGCCATCATAGGCGCCACCGATATATAGCCCCTGTTTTTCTAAAATCTTACCACCAAAGCCCACGCGCTCCGGCGAATCGTGGTTTCCGCTAATCATAATCACCGGAAGCTTTTCACTAACCAGTCCGGTCAAAAAGTCATCCAAAAGCTCCACCGCCTCTGTAGGTGGCATGGAACGGTCGTAAATATCCCCTGCAATCACCACCGCGTCCACACCCTCATCAAGCGCAATCCTGCGGATTTCCCCAAGCATATGCTTTTGGTCCTCATACAGCGGAGTCTCGTATAATTTTTTCCCGATATGCAAATCACTTGTGTGTAAAAACTTCATTCTGCTCTCCAATAAAGTAACGGTTCAGCCGCGCCATAACCTGTTACCTAATAAAAAATGCCATAATGCAACTGCTTGCATTATAGCATTTTCTTATCATTTATTCTATACCTCGTTCATCTTACTTAATTACGTGAATCCAGCCTTCCGGAGCGTCAATTCTGCCCATCTGGATGCCTGTGAGTGTATCATACAACTTCTTCGTAATCGGACCCATTTCCTCCATACCGCTTGGGAAACAGATTTCCGTACCGTGATCAACCACTTTTCCTACCG
>CAZOSU010000195.1:0-5487 GCA_964582515.1 uncultured Acetatifactor sp.
AAAAGCCTTATCCACAAAGACCGTGGGATTTAACTTTGCAACTTTATTATCATCAAACTCCAATATTGGATATTTACCTTCTATAAACATGTGACTCCCCTACTCCTTCCTACAGACATAAAGCAAATGACTGGATGCCCCCAAAAGCTCCCTTTTCTCGCAGGTAACCAAATGATACTTTGCAAACAGCGCAAAGTCTTCCTCTGACATAACAAAATCACTCCGTCCCTCTGCAAGCTCCAACACACTGTCCATGGCCGCAGTAGTGATATGTTCAACGCCCACGCCATCCATGAGCTGTTCAAATTCTACAATATCATATCCGGTAAAAAGCTGCTCCTCGAAATGCCTTACCTTATAATTCTTGGTGAAATTTTCCTCAAGTCCATCCGCCAGATTTCCTTGCAGATAATTATCAAACAAAATGGCATACACAGATAAAAAGGCGACAAAAATGATTCCATCCTTCTTCGTCACCCGGATAGCCTCCTCCAGAGCCCTATGTACCTCCTTTTCCTCATACAAATGGTACATCGGCCCAAATACCAAGGTAACATCAAAGGTATCATCCTTAAATCTGCCAAGGTCAAGCGCATCCCCCTGGAAGGACTGAATATTCTTAAGCCCGCTGCTGTTTTTCTTAAGTACCTCCAGGTTACTCTCCACCAGCTCCACCGCTGTCACATCATATCCCTCTTTTGCCAAAGCGATGGAATACCTGCCGGTACCTGCACCGATTTCCAGTATCTTATCCCCCTCCTTTGCAAAACGGGTGATATAATTCATGGTAGTGATATATTCCAGCTGCCCCTGCCTGCTCTGACCAAGGCGGGCATCCTCATCAATCCTGTCATAAAATGTACTTACGATTTCTACTCTTTTGCTCATAGTATTTCTCCATTTTTCTCTAGCCAGTCTACAATATACTCGAATCTCTCCTGCGTAAGCCCATGCCCGCCCGGGTATCTTTTATGCTGCAAATTCTGTGATACCCCCAACTTCTCAAAAGCACCTGTTGCTCTTTCCACAATGTAGGGCGCATCCATAGAATACTTATCCTCCTCTGCTGAGATAAGTAACATTCGCCGTGGTGCCACACAAGCCACCAAATCATAGATATCATACTTACCGTGGAAACCCGGAATCACGCTTGCCATTTCAATTCCCACATCATTTTTCATACGATTCTCATAGGTACAGGCACTGCCGCTGGCGCAGCTGAATGCAATTCGTTCATCCAGCGCCGAAAGAAACAACACGGTATTCCCTCCGTAGGAGTGGCCCAATGCACCAATCCTTTTACTATCCACATATGAAAGCCTGGAAAGTAATGTAATTCCACTCATGGCATCCATAAGTACCCTTTTCATTAAGTACTCGCCCGATAAAATGCGGTAGCACATTTCATTGAAGTGCTGCCAGAAATCAAAGCCTTCCACACCTTGGTCCTTACGACGTTCTTCAAAGCATATGGAATCCGGTGCAAGCACCACAAAGCCTCTCCTTGCCAGCTCCGGTCCAAATGCCTGCAAAGGATTCCCTGCCAGACCACAGACCTCACTTTTTCCCAGATGATGCTCCCTGTTATGCTGGTGATTGATAAGAATAGCCGGATTATTATCAAGTTTTTGAGGAAGTAACAAAAACGCACTTACCTTGTCCCCAAAAGAATCATACTCTATCCGTTGCCTTATATATCCTTCTTCCTTGATAGTTTCCAACACATGATATGCACCAGCTAATGCCGCTTTTGAAACATCAATTCCGATAATTTCTGCTATCTCATTCCGTAAATCTCTCATACTCATCCTCACTCATTTTCCCTATGTGAACTGCATCTCCTTCTTTTCCCAGGGAATCCGATATTCATTCAATAATCTCAACACCTGGTTACACACTTCCCCACGGCCGATTTCCATATCCACACACTTACCGTCCTGCAAATGGCACTGAAGTACGCCCACCGGAATTTCATCCGACACAATTCTCTTATTAAAGAAAAAAGTACAATGCGTTATCAGCTCCCTGGGTATCCCCACCACCTGAAATTCCAAATCGGACAACCGCCCGATAATATACTCGTCTGTCAGCATCCATAATCCGGTAAAGCCCAGTACACCTCTTTTGATGCTTGCATCTATAGAGGCAAGATATGCCCGCTTGGACACAATTTCCAAATAGGGCATGGTATATTTCAAAATCCGCATCTCATATCTATGCCGTCGCCAAATTCGCGTGCCAATATAATGCCCACCAAACAACATCAGAAAGGAGACTACCAAAAGCCACAGAATCAGCGGCTTATTTCCTCCCTTGAAAATGAGGCACCCGGTAAAGAAAAATACCCCAAAGGTCCAAATAGTATCCCAGATTACAACTCCATTTTTCTGGGACATGGCATGGAGCGCCGAATTTAAATCCGTTATCTTTTTGTCCTCCTTTTGGCTCTGCTTCTCCTTGGTCCGTGCAATCCATGTCAGATACTTTTCCATCAACATATCACCGCCCTTATTCACCAGCCAAAGAAGAAATAAAAACACCACAAAACACACGCCGCTGAGCACCAGCTGCTCGTTGTCATGAGCCGACCGCTCCGACATCCGCAGATAGTGAATCACGCTCCAGGCAGACACCGGACATACGATTATGCAGACCAGATTTAAGAAGATGACTTGAATCTTAATACTCCAAGCGTGCTGCTTTCGCAGGGATGCCTGTTCTTTTTCTTCTTTTTCCTTGAGCTTATTCTGCTCGTTTGTATTATCAACCAAATCCGTTCCTCCACTAATTATCTTCTAAAAATTGATAACATACTTCCTCTTCTTCGCGTCCACCAATTCTTATCATTCTTGTATCAACAATTACTCCACCCATATGCTCATAATATCCACAAGTTGCATCAGCTAAAGTTTCTCACCTCAACTCAAAATCAATCTGCACTGCACACCTTCTCTAAGGACTTTTCCGGCATTACACTCATATGGAATCTCCTTTTCATAGGTAAATCCCAGTTTTTTCAGAACATCTCCGGAAGCAGGATTTTCTTTGGCATATCTCCCTACTACCTCCCTGATTCCAAGTTCCTCATGCGCAAAGGCTAATATCTCTTTCATCGCTTCTGTCGCATACCCCTTGCCCCAATATTTTTTCCCGAGATTGTATGCAGCTTCCCAGCAATTTACCTCTTCTTCATAATATACAAGACCTGTTCCAATCAAAGCATTGTCACTTTGAAGTACAATGGCAAATCGATACCATAAGCCATCAGAAATTTTCTGACACTCCTCTTCCACCCAACGCCTGCTTTTTTCCTCGTCATTATGGCTGCACCAGAACATATACCTTGCCACATCAGGATCACTCTCCCAGCAAAGAAACACCTCCCTCGCATCTTCTTCTACAAAAGGTCTTAAGGTAAGGCGCTCTGTGTGTAATATTGGTGTTTTCATCCTCTTCCTTCCTCCAACATTTTCTCAAGCTCCGCAAAAGAATTTACAATTCTTCCTCCATACTCTTCCCCATCTCTGTTAAATAAAATCGGCACAATTCCCAACTCCTCCGCGACTTCCAGATTCTTCACACTATTATCAATAAAGAGACATTCCTCCGGGCATTTCCCGCTTTTTTCCAGTGCCAGCTCATAAATCTTCTTCTCCGGCTTACGGCATTTCACATCACCGCTGACAATCTTTTCTGAGAAGTACTTATTCAACCGATGGTACTCTGTAATATAGCTGCTCCACTGGGAAACATCATTGGACAAAAGTACAAAATTATACTGCTGATAATACTTCTCCGCGAAGGGAATAAAGCCACCATCCAGCGTCAAATAATTCTCAATATAGTCTTTCATGTGATACCCCGGATTCTCATATCCAAGCCTTGACAGAAACTCGTCCGAAGTAAACTCCCCCAGTCCTGCCCTTGTAAAAAGCTGCTGCTCCTTAAATTGCCTCTTTAACCGCTCATGCTCCGCTTTATCAAAATATTTAAATGTATATGGAATAAAATTTCCCTTACTTTCTTCCAGAATAACACCATACATATCAATTAGAATTGAGTTTATCCTCTGCATTACTTTTCTCCCTTCCGCACCAGATAGAGAATGACCAGCTGTGGCAGCTCCACCTTGCCGCCCTGTGCCTCTATATGTGCCTTTATCTCCTGTAAATACTGCTGCCGCACATCCTCCTTTAAGGACTGTGTACTGGAATAGGTATTCACCAGCGCAGCATACCTTTCTGCATCATAGGTGTCCACCCACCAATACTCCTTGATTCTAGGCTCTCCAAAGCACCCGCCGGACTGAATCTGCGCCACACGCTTAGTCACCACCTGATGGATGCCTCCCTCATCATAGCCAAGGGCTTCCTCCGGGAAATACTTCCTTCGAATTTCATTCAGCCCCTCGAAAACACCGCCTTCGTAGTGGGTCACCGAGGACATATGCCAGAACACCGCCAGCGTTCCCCCATCCTTCAGCATTTCATATGCCTTGGGGTATCCCACATCACTCTTTATCCAGTGAAAGGCGGTTGCAGAATAAATCAAATCATACTTTTTCTCCGATACATATTCCTCAAAATATGCTTTATGTACCGCTACCTGTGGCTGACCACTATACTTTTGTTTTAAGAACTCTACCTGTTCATCGCTGACCTCTATCAGCTCCAGGCTCGCCGCCACATCCAGAAATAGATTTGTGGCCTGCCCCGTTCCGGCTCCCACCTCCAAAAGCTGCGCATCCTCCTCCAGATTTGCAAAAGAACAAATATCTCGCTTGAGTTTTATAGGATACCCGGGTCTGGAATACTCATAATCCTGCACCACACCGGCAAATGTATTTTTCAAAAAATCCTTATCCACGGACGACATATCTCTGTACTACCTCCTTGTAAATGTCACTGTAAAATTCTGCTTCCAGCTCACCGCCTGCGTTTTGAATCACCTTGGCAGAAGCCTCGTTCCCCTTGTCACTTTGGGCATATACAACTTTTCTGCCCTTCTCTGCCCAATTCTCTCTTCACCGCATTGCTTTATGTAAACCAATTGGGCATATGCAAAATATCTATGTCCTGTCGCCCAGCTTTTCACTCTTTTTCTGGGCACGTAGAAAAGATATTTCTCTATTTGCCCAATTAGTTTACATAATTCCCACTCATTTTAAGAAATCCTTCTTATTTGGGGCAGGAAAGTATTTTAAATCTACATATGCCCAATTCCTCTAACCAGCTCCATCTCTACAACCTTCCACGCTTCCCCAAGACCACCATAATACCATGGCTTATCCGTTTCTATATCCTTAAATCCCACTGCCTTATAACAGCCATGGGCCGACGGATTATTTTCAAATACTCCAAGCGTTAGCTTCTCAGCCTTCAAAATCTCAAAAGCGTACTTCACAGCCAGCTGTAGCATTTCCTTTCCGTATCCCATGCCTCGCTTGGCGTCATCCACGATGACAAACCCAAAACGCAGCACCTTTTT
>CAZOSU010000196.1:0-2823 GCA_964582515.1 uncultured Acetatifactor sp.
CAAAGGATATTTTCTTTATTGGTCGTGGACTGGATTATGCCATTTCTTTAGAGGGTTCCTTAAAGCTGAAGGAGATTTCCTATGTACATTCTGAGGCCTATGCAGCAGGCGAATTAAAGCATGGAACCATTTCCCTGATTGAGGACGGTACCCTGGTGGTGGCACTGGCGACCCAGCCTAATCTGTATCAGAAGACCATCAGTAATATTGTAGAGGTAAAGGCCAGAGGGGCATTTGTCATGGCTCTTACCGGAGAAGATAATAAAGCTATCGAAAAAGCATCGGATTATGTGGTATACTTACCTGAGACCAGTCCGTATTTTGCAAACTCCCTTGCAATTATTCCCTTGCAGCTGTTTGCATACTATGTGGCTGTGGGAAGGGGCTGTGATGTGGATAAGCCTCGTAATCTTGCCAAGTCCGTAACCGTTGAATAAGGATAACAAATGAAAAGAATTGGGTATTTAGATATGGCGCGTGGAATCGGGATGATTCTGGTGGTGCTGGGACACATTACCTTTGTGGATGAGTCCCTCCGCAGATTTATCACCAGCTTCCACATGCCCCTGTTTTTAATGATTTCAGGAATATTACTATATATAACCAAAACCGAAGAAAGAAGCTTTTCGCAAATTGTAAAGGGGAAGTGCAAATCTATTTTACTGCCTTACTTTGTGTTTAGCATGGGAGCCATTTTGCTGGAGCTTGTCAGAGCAATGGTAAAGAATCTGGATATGGGGGAGGTACTTTTCAGAGATGTGTTTCAGACCATCTGTCTGCAGGGCTTTTCCACCTTCTGGTTTCTGCCCACCCTTTTTCTGGGAGAATTGATTTTTATCAGGGTGCGCCAGACCCGGAGCCTTAGAGTCACCGGCGTCATAGGTGCCTGCATCATGGTGTTTATGTATCTTGTATCCTTTGTGGAGCAGGATTTTTATCAGATGCATGTAGGGATACTTGGGTATGAGCTGCTGCATGATGTACTTTTGGTACCTATCCGTGCAGGAATAGCCGCCGGGTATATCTTTCTGGGATATTTTCTGGGAATTCTTTTGGAGAAAAAGAGAGTGCCACTTTTCGAGGGGCTTTGGGGAATAGGAATGTTACTGGCCATGGCCTTTGTCAGTAGTGTTACCGGATTTATAGACCTGCGCTTTCTGCAAATCGGAAATCCGATAGTGTTTCTGCTGCGGACTGTTTGCGGCAGCCTGGGAGTGCTTTTGTTGTGCAGAAGCTTGGAGAATGTGGCCGACAGTCCTTTGGGAAGAGTCCTCCGGTTTTATGGTCAGAATTCCCTTATCATCATGGTTACCCATCTGGATTATCGGATTTTGAATTACAGTATAAAGGCTGCATCGCTGGTCAATGAGATAATTCCCAATCAGGTATTATATGTGGTATGTACGGTTCTTTTTGTGTTTGTATCAGAAGCCTTCGTAATTTTTATTTTCAACCGTTTTGTTTATAGTTTTTTAGGAAGAAAAACACAAAAGCAGCACACTTTTTTCACAGGATAAACACAATTTGTGGGTATGATAGGTTCATAAGATGAACAAGGAGGTACACAAATGTATAACGATGATTTTTCAGGCAATGTAAATAGAGAATCTCAGGACGGAGGTTACAGTCAGCAGGAAGCTTCTACAAGATACAGCAGCTACAATGTACAGGAGCCTGCACCTACGTATGTTGATGAGGTTCCAAAGAAGAAAAAGGGTGGATTTATAAAGAAGACCTTTGCTTTTGCATGTGGCGGTCTATGCTTTGGTCTTTTTGCAGGAATCGGTCTGTATGCAGTGACACAGGTAACGGATTTAAGCTTTGCTCAGCCGGCAAGTACTTCGACACCTACTCCGCAGATATCGAAGGTGGAAACGGTTGACAATACCATTACTAAGGATAATCTGGTGATGACTACGGTGATTACCTCGGATGTGTCGGATATGGTGGAGGAGGTAATGCCCGCCATGGTATCCATTATTAACAATTATACCGAGACCACTTCCTACTTTGGCAGGACCTATTCCCAGGAGGCACAGTCCAGCGGTTCCGGTATTATTATTGGTCAGACAGAGACAGAGCTTCTGATAGCAAGTAATCATCATGTGGTTTCCGGAGCTGACAGATTGGATGTCACCTTTATTGATGATTCTGTAGCGGTGGCTTCCATTAAGGGTATGGATGCGGATATGGACCTTGCAGTAATTGCCATTCCTATTGAGAATTTATCAGAGGAGACCATGAATAATATCAGCATTGCAAAGCTTGGTGATTCAGATGAGCTTCGTCTTGGTGAGCCGGTAGTGGCTATCGGAAATGCTCTTGGTTATGGTCAGTCCGTAACCGGAGGCTATGTCAGTGCCTTGAACCGGGAAATTAATGTGGAGGGCGGTGCAAAGTGTGAATTTATTCAGACAGATGCAGCTATCAATCCCGGTAATTCCGGTGGTGCGCTCCTTAATATGAATGGTGAGGTTATCGGTATTAATTCCAGCAAAATCGGTGGTTCCACGATTGAAGGTATGGGGTATGCCATTCCGATTAGTGCAGCAGAGCCTATTATCGGTGAGCTTATGCTGAAGGAGACCCGTGTAAAGATTACGGACGGTAATGTAGGCTATATGGGCTTGAATCCCCAGACCATTACCGAGGATTATGCATATATGTTCAACATGCCTGAGGGCGTATATATTCGTAGCGTGGAAGAGGATTCCCCTGCGCAGCAGGCTGGTATGCGAGTAGGAGATATCATCTGTAAGATGGATGGGCAGAGCATCAGCTCTTACGAGGATTTACAGGAGGTTCTCCAGTACTTCGGCCCCG
>CAZOSU010000196.1:2833-5475 GCA_964582515.1 uncultured Acetatifactor sp.
TAACAGTATGCCATAGGAATGGGACTTTCAATTCCCATTGATGGTGCATATAAAGAGGTTGAATTAGAGATTACCTTTGGCCAGAGACCGGAATAAAATATAGTGAATGAAGGGAGAGTGCATATCAGAGGGTGTGCACTCTTTTTTTGCGAGATGCAGAATCCCTTTATATTTCCTTTATAAAAAGTTTACTTGAGCAGATGGCTGAATTTATGTATACTAGGGTAGGACAAGCTAATTAGTCTATGATGGAGGGAAATATGTCAGATTTTGAAAAGAATGAAATAGATGAGGTTTTGGAAGCGGAGGTTGATACTGCTGCGGAAGAGACCGAAGAGAATGATAATGATTATGAGGATGTGTGCTTCGTGTGTCGCAGACCGGAAAGTAAGGCGGGAAGAATGTTTAAGCTTCCCAACAATATCTGCATATGCGATGACTGTATGCACAAAACCATGGATACTGTCAGCCAGTACGATTATCAGGAGCTGATGAGCAATCCCCAGCTGCAAAAGGAACTGGATGATTTGATGAAGGGCGGCGGAAATATGCCGGGAAGCGGTATGCCGGGGATGCCCCAGATTCGTTTCGTCAATGTGTCTGACTTCCAGGGAATGGGAGGTATTCCTCATAAGCAGAAGCTGAAAAAGAAGAAAAAGGCAGAGAATGCCAAGCCGGTGCTGAATATTAAGGATATTCCTGCGCCTCATAAGATTAAGGCCAGTCTGGATGAATACGTGGTGGGACAGGAGCATGCCAAAAAGGTGATTTCCGTGGCAGTGTACAATCACTATAAGCGCGTGGCCACCGGCACCATGGATGAAATCGAAATCGAGAAATCCAACATGCTGATGATTGGACCCACCGGCTCCGGTAAGACCTATCTGGTAAAGACACTGGCAAGGCTCTTGGACGTACCTCTTGCCATCGCGGATGCTACCTCCCTTACAGAGGCGGGCTATATCGGCGACGATATTGAAAGCGTGGTTTCCAAGCTTCTTGCCGCAGCGGACAATGATGTGGAGAAAGCAGAGAGAGGTATTATCTTTATCGATGAGATTGACAAGATTGCCAAGAAGAAAAATACTACCTCCCGTGATGTCAGCGGAGAGAGTGTGCAGCAGGGAATGTTGAAGCTCCTTGAGGGTGCGGAAATCGAAGTCCCTGTGGGAGCCAACAGTAAGAATGCCATGGTTCCTCTGGCGACGGTAAACACCCGTAATATTTTATTTATCTGCGGCGGCGCTTTCCCGGATTTGGAGGAAATCATCAAGGAGCGTCTGACCAAGACCGCTTCTATCGGCTTTGGTGCTACCTTAAAGGATGCGTTTGATAAGGATAAGAACCTGTTAAAGAAGGTGAAGGTAGAGGACCTTCGCAAGTTTGGTATGATTCCGGAGTTCTTAGGACGTCTCCCGGTGATTTATACCCTGGATGCTCTTTCTAAGGATATGATGGTACAGATTCTGAAGGAGCCTAAGAATGCCATCTTAAAGCAGTATCAGAAGCTTCTTGAACTGGATGAGGTAAAGCTGGAATTCAATGACGAGGCACTGGAGGCTATCGCGGAGAAGGCCATGGAGCAGGATACCGGCGCCAGAGCCCTGCGTTCCATCATTGAGGAATTCATGCTGGATATCATGTATGAGATTCCAAAGGATGACAATATCGGCCGGGTAATCATCACCAAGGAGTACATCGAAGGCACCGGCGGCCCCATTATTGATATCCGCAGCAATAAGATTGTAGGACAAATTGAAGATTATCGTGAGGTGAAGTAATAAAGACCCTGTCCGGTTTGGACAGGGTTATTCTTTTATATGGCAATGTATACATCCATTATTTCCAGAAAGACCACATCCAGTTCCCATTTGGAAACGGTCTGCCTACTGACATTTAGTCTTGCAGCCAATTCCTCCTGTGTCATTTTGTTTCTCATTTTTCTTAGGCATTGTAGATTTTGTCCAAGACTCATATATCATTTCCTCCCTTTTGCTGGATGTATCCATATTACAAGAAAAAGAGGCGGTTTTCCACCAACTTAAAAGTTCGCTTTAGGGAAGAAACGCAACATTAAGTTGCTGAGTGGAAGCTATAGAAATCCCCGGTTTTTAGCCTCTTCCATCAGTCTGGGTTGAATGAGGGGATATGTCCAGTTTTGCACAAGGTTGTCTGTGATTAGTATTTTCTCAATTTCGCTATGGATTTCACCAAAGGAGAAAATGTCGGCTATGTATAGCATCCCATAGCTGATGTCCTCGGCGTTTTGATTCACTTTTGTTTTACCTTTTACGGAGTATACGCAGATGGGTTTGATATTAAAGCTGGTAGCTCCTGTTTCTTCTGCAAGCTCTCTCCTTGCAGTGTCGAAAATATCTTCGCCCGGTTCTCTGTGTCCTCCGGGAATCTCGTAGGTGTCTCTGTCCCTGTGCTTGCAGAATACCCACTTGCCGCCTGTTTGGGAAATAATGACTGCGAATTTTAAAAGTGCATCGGGTACTTGGTCATAAAAATTGATTTCCAGCATTTTATTACTCCTTTTGGTGAAATAGCGAACACACCTACTAACTGAAAGCTTCACGCGTTAAACAAGTTAGATTTTTAATCATTATACCAATATCCATCATTATCTGTTTTTCTAG
>CAZOSU010000197.1:0-5446 GCA_964582515.1 uncultured Acetatifactor sp.
GTGGGGGATACAATATGCCAGCCCTGACTCAATACTTCGCCATCCACACCACCATTCATGTTGTAGACGACGCCAACATAGCCTGTGGGAATCCGCTCAGTGCAAGTAACACCAAGAATAATTCCGCCAAAGATTAGGATCGCCAGAATAACAGAACCAATAAAACCTTTTCTCATTTTTAATTACTCCTTTTTGTCTTCGTTTTTATCTTCTTCGGTAATTGCATCTTTTGCGTCTTTCCACAATCGATAACCAAGTTTACCAAGCGGCTTAAATGCAAACGATAACAAGAACCACAGCAAAATTGCTGCTAAGAGAACTAAGATATAAAATGCAATCATATACATTGCTCCTTTTTATAAATTTGGTGACCCCTACGGGATTCGGACCCGTGTTACAGGAATGAAAATCCTGTGTCTTAACCGCTTGACCAAGGGGCCATATATACGGTTTAAGGATAACCGTAAACCTGCCGACTGGCCTAGCATGGAATGTGACTGGTGGAGCTGGGCGGTTACGATCCGCCGACTTTACCTTGCAAGGGTAAGGTTTTCCCGATTAGACTACAGCCCCATATTGGCATCCCGTAGAAGTTTCGAACTCCTAGTCCCCCGGGTCGAAACCGGGCGCTTTATCCAGTTAAGCTAACGGGACGCGATATTTAATTACTTCTCAAGCTTGCGCAGTCTACGCTTTAGCTTCTTGATGATGTTTGCGTTCACTACAGGATCTCGTGCTTCAAGTAGATGGATTCGATTCTGAATTGCTAGTACGGTGTTCATCATAATTTTTGACCTCCAAAATTGTTTTGTGGTCTGTCCCACCGCCAAGAGTCTTTCCTCTTTGTCAGTCGAGCTTCCTGGTGCCGATGACCGGACTCGAACCGGAACGCTGTCGCCAGCACGGGATTTTTGGAGTGTAATACAGGTGCTGCCCCTGTCAGATAAGCACTGGCCATTACACAAGTCCCGGGTGTCTACCAATTCCACCACATCGGCATGTTGGTTGCAGTCGAACGATTCGAACGTTGTCTCTTGGTTATGAGCCAAGTGAGCTACCATTGCTCCACCACTGCAATATTTTTAATGTTCTTGAGCCATAGGACTTTCACCTATGGGAGCGACGGTAACAAGGCGGGTACCATACCTTATTACGGGGTTTAATCTCCTAATCTTTCTTCCCATGCTTCAATCGCTTTTTCATATCTTATATTTTTAAGAGATTTTCTTTTTGGTCATAGCCTATAGGACTCGAACCTATACCCTCCGACCCTAATCGTCGGCGTGCTATCCACCTACACTAGACTACTAATCTCTGCCCACACCAATCCGATTGTTGTACATTCAATCATTAGACTGGCTTGTACATGTGAACATACTCAATATGGCTTTATACTCACTACTCAATTACATTAATTTTGTATTGTCTTTTGAACTATGACTATTATATCATATATTTTCTAAATGTCAATACCTTTTTTGAAAATTTTTCAAATTTTATTGCACTGTCTCTTCCTTAACCTTATACCCAGCCTTCTTGATCTGCTTCACCGTCTCAGGCGGATATGGGCAAGTTGTAACGCAATATACTTTACCATCCTTACTGATGGTTTGTTTAATAATTGCCATTATCACTCACGAGGCTGATGCTTAGAACAACTCATGCGATTAGTGAGCTCAAACATAGCAGTGTTCAGAGCCTCAGCAAATAGCTCCTGCTTCTTGTCCAGCACCTCGTAATAACGGTCCAGCAGCTTCCGCTTAGCTCGCCGCTCACCCTCTTCAGGAGAATACTCATCCTCAGGATGACACACAACCACAGCTCGGAAGGTGTCAGGCATCATATACTTACGATAGTTAATTCGAAGAGAAGTGCTGTCGAGAACCTTCTCAATCTTATTAACACAATCCCACTTACAACCCTCAAGAACTGCGATGGTCTTCTTCTGCTCAGGAACGTGGAAATACTTAATCATAATCAAAATCCTTTCTTGTTTCTAATTAATTTTGTATTGTTATTATATCACGTATTTTTTATTTGTCAATAGGTTTTCGAAGATTTTTTTAATTTTCTTCTGCGTATCTAAAACGCTGGTCTTCATTTGCAAGCCAATCATGGAAGTCATAGCGGATATTGTCGCCATCCATAGGATAAATCACAATGCTCCAGATAAACATACCAGTATCATCATCGACGAGAGTCACCACGGTATCCTGGTCATCGTCTTCAAATGCATCATTGGTAGCATCCAGACAACCAACCACAAGTGCATCAATATGCTCGTAGTTGATAAGCTCATTGTACGGCATGCTCATTACCTCTTGAAACCACACCTTACCGTCTGCGTTCAGCAGCACTACGTGTTCAAGAAGTTTACCATTGCGTTCAATAGTAAAAGTTGTATTCATACTTAAGCCCTTTCTATATTGGATTTTGTCTTCAGGTCGTTCCCTTGAAGTATCTATATCTTAGCATAATTGGAGCAATTTGTCTATTGTTAAAAATGAACAAAGAATATTGAGTATTCTAGTTTAATTTTGTGCAACATTACCCAATTCGTAGATCAACAGTATAAATATCGCCATCTCGCTCTACGATATTATACACTTCCATAAATTCATTAAATGACACAGAATCATCTGCAATAACCTTATAGCGAATCGTATTTATTGCTGCATCCGTACTTATCATACCGGATACGGCCATAGTTATGGCAAATATTACACTGATAAAACACGCGAGATATTCTTGTTCAAGCAAGCTTATCCACGCGAATGCTGCAAGGATAATCATCAAACATAGAAAAATACCTGCGCAAACATAGAACGTCACATTTGAGCATTCAGATAAAATAGTTACTCCATCCATATTAATCCTCCAAAAATTCGTCTTCAATGACAATACAGTTCAACTTGCCGCTATATGCGCAACACGCATCAATTGCAATATAGCCGTCGCCATAATATGGGCTAAAATCCGCGACTTCTCCAAATTCAGGTTTGCCCTCATACTTATGTCTAGGCCAAGAAGTATGGTAGTGTCCGAATACCAAAGTCTTGTCCGGTAAAAATCCTTGTTCTGCCAGCTCGTATGGATTACCCCATCGTGCGGTCTCCCATGCACTATGATGAGCATATCGCCAGTCAGGATCAATCTCAAACTTACGATTTCGAGTATAGTACATCGGCAAATCATCATTACATTTTAACGGCACGAAACTGTGTACAAAAATATGATTCTTCGTTTCAAAGTAGTCTACCATACCATCAATAAATGACTTAACTCGTTGCTCTGCGATAATACAGCACTCGTCGAAACTTCTACCCTCTGCTGCTCCACCGAGTTCACAAATGGTATTAAATGTGCCATTAGAAAAATCATGGCTACAAGGATATCCACGCTGGCAGCACTCCATGACGAGGCTTTCGTGATTTCCCCTCACTAAGACTTTTCTAGGCAACGACTTTAAATATCGCATCACTTCGGCAGGGTGTGGTCCCCTGTCAAAGTGATCTCCGCACGAAATCAACCAATGATTCTCATCATTTGGGTCAAACCCAGCATTATCTAACGCTTCTCGCATTTCTTTGAAATGCCCATGGATATCCGACACTACAAACAGTTTAGGCATTATCGTCCCTCCAAAATTCATAAATTGATTCTTTTGTAATTTTATTATCATAACGCAATCTGCCTTGTTTCCAAGGAGTTTGACATTGAATAATCTCTCGAAGTTGGTTGGTTGAATACTGTGAAATCTGTTCTAGTAGACTATCAATTAAATCCCGGTCTTCTTCATATATGCCCACATATGATGAAATTTTCTCAATTAAAGACCATGGGATACTGCAATATCCAAATCTTCTATATTCTTGGTCTACGCTTAAAACCACTGGGCCATAATCTCTTGCAATCATATCTTCCCCAAAACATGGATTCCCCGTAGAAAATAAAAACTTTGCTTGTACAAAATATAACATCTTCTGCAAACGTAAAATATTCGTACACCGTTCATGTTGATATTCGTAGCAAAGAATATAGTTTGCTATGTCAATTGCGTTATATGTTGCACCGATACGGGGTGGCGTAGGAATTTTTACCGGTTTGGGCGTTGTGCCTACATTCTCAGAGCTGCTTCTCCTAGCAATCTTCACGGTTACCAGACAAACAGCTCCGAGAATCCATCCGAACACATAATTATAAATAATCCAATGCATAATTTTTAATTACAACATTCCTAATTTATAGGAAATAATTGTATAAAGCATAGACAAAGCAGCACCAAGGTTAATAAGCCACAGCGCTGTAACAATACCCCAAACTAATTTTCGTTTTGTATTCACGAAATACCTGAAATTCTCGTGACTCGCAATAACACAAAAAATACAAAGAATTACCCTAAAAATATATTGCCACAACAGCATAATATAAGCCTCCTTTAATTGTATTCAATGACTTTTATAACGTTTGCTATAGCCACACTTTTTACACCTATATGTTTTACAACTATAACTTGTGCCATCATTACACTGTACAAATCTATCAAAAATCATTTCCCACTCGTGCCTGCAAAAACAAGATCTAATATAATTAATCAGACATCTAATCATTATCATATACCCCATGATCTCTCTGCCAAAGTTCTTCGGCATAGCCTTCTAATTCGCAATCATCTGCACCAAGCATCACTTCTTGCAAATAGTTTTCTGACTGGTAAAATATACAGATTTCAATGTTCCTGTTGCTATTATCTAAAAGGTAATGGCACCATTTGCATTCGTAACAACTATGTTTACTCATTACCGTTCCCACCAATCATAGGCGCTCCGCAGTTGGGGCAGAAATTTAGCGGCTTAGCACTCATCTGATCGCACTTGTCGCAATGGAGCAAGATGTACCGGCCCCATCCATCGTCGTGCTCGTGCTCAATCCACCGCCCCGGCTCACGCTGTGGTGGATTAACTAATTTCGTTTTGTAGCAGTTTTTACAATCTCTATTGCAATCCAACACCGTCACGCCGTTGTCCAGCATGAAGTCCACCCAGAATCCGTCCATGCAGGAGTAGCCGTCGTCGGTACGGTATGGGCAGGTGGCGCACTCATGCTCGGCGCAGAATTTCTGATACGCCTTGAAGGATTCTGCTTGGAGTGCCGTGAGTTTTTCTTTGTTGGTCATTTTTTCAAGCCTCCAGTTTAGCTCCGCAGTTGGGGCAGTAGTTGTCGTTGCATAAGGTGATAAACTCATGTTCATGGCAGACGGGACACTCTTGCGTAGATTCAGCCGGGAATAAATCGTCATGGTGATATATCCACCGCCCTGTCTTTCGCACCGTCACACCGTGGGCGATCAGGTGGTCGGCAATATATTCTCCACCCTCGATATTCCATGTGCCGCACCCGTCCTCGTCAACATTCTCTGGTACATCACAGGTCGCCCTCATATCAT
>CAZOSU010000198.1:0-5442 GCA_964582515.1 uncultured Acetatifactor sp.
GAGAAAAGCTAGCACTGGGAAATTTGGGGGCGGGATGGGGAAGGAGCCCTGGAGCTGGTAAAGAAGCATTCGGAGGAGATTGCAGTGGTATTTTTAGACCAGGTGATGCCGAAAAAATGTGGGCTGGATGTTCTGAAGGAAATGAAGGAAAAAGGATATATGAATACCATTCCGGTGATTATGATTACCGGGGAGACAACATTACAGCAAGAGGAGAAGGCCTACGAATATGGCTGCTCCGATGTGGTATATAAGCCTTTTTCCCACAGGATTGTGTTTCAGCGCGCCCAGAATGTAATTCAGCTTTTCCAGACCAAAAATCATATGGAGGAGCTCTTAGAGGTGCGTACCAGAGAGTTGGTACTTAGTCAGGAGAGATTGCGTCGTAGTCGTGAGCAGCTTCGTAAAAGTAGTGATTTTCTGGTAAATGCTCTTGGCTCGGTAGTAGAGTTCAGAAGCTTAGAATCCAGTGAGCATGTAAAGCGTGTACAGAATTTTACCAAGATTATTATGAAGAAGGTGCTGGAAACTTATCCGGAATATAATTTGACGGAAGATGACGTAACCAATATTGTGAATGCTTCCGCCTTACATGATATCGGAAAGGTGGCTATACCCGATGCAATTTTGCTAAAGCCGGGTAAACTGACAGAGGAGGAGTATGCAGAAATGAAGCGTCACACTTTGTATGGATGCCAGATTCTGGATTCTTTTAAGCAGGAGCATAGCAGTTTTTATCAATATTGTTATGATATTGTAAGATATCACCATGAGAGGTATGATGGTAGGGGGTATCCGGATGGCCTTGTGGGAGAGGATAACCCTATCTGGGCTCAGGCAGTTGCGGTGGCGGATGTATTTGATGCACTTGTCAGTAAAAGAGTATATAAGGATGCATACAGTGTGGAAGATGCAATTGCTATGATAAAAAATGGGGAATGTGGTGTATTTTCCCAGAAGATGCTGCAATGTTTTGATGCTTCCACTAATGATTTTCGAAAAGCTGTAGAGGGAGAGCGTTCGTAGAATTATGAAGAAAAATAAAGGAAACGGCAATCGTATTCGTACAATTGCTCCAAGAATTACACATGTTAATGTTTTTTATGTTCTTCTTTCTGCTGTACTTATTGTAGGAAGTTTGTTTAAAACAACGGAAATTATTAATACCTTTGATAGCTTTGATGCTTCTACGGAAGAGTATTCTACATGCATGGAGAATATCAATATCATTCGCAATACGACAGATGTGATGACCAATATGGTGGAGAAATTCTACAATAATATTGATGAAAGCTATGTATACAGGTATTTTGAAGCGTTTGATGACGGAAAAACCTACGAGGATGCGCTTAAGAATATTTCCAAATACCATGACAATGATGAGGTATATAATTTGTTGGTGGAAGCAACGGAAATTTCCATCGGTCTGAAAAATACCGACTGTTATATCATGAAGCTTCTGGTTGTGGCCAACGGAAAGACAAACAGTATGGTGTTGCCGGCTGATGTGTCCGATGCACAGCTGTTCCATATTGATATACTGAGAGAACCGGACAAGCAGTTAGAGAAGGCAAATACCATGCTGTACGGAGAATTTTATCAGGCAGCCAAGGCAGATATCCACAGCTACATTGACCAGGCTGAGGCATTGGTAGAAGAAAAATATATGACACAGCAGCTAAATGCGACGGATACTTTGGGTATGTATATACAGCAGCAGAGAATGCTGATGTATGGAATATTGGTATTTAATATTCTTCTCTTTTTTTCAATAGCATATTTCGTGGTATTTCCGTTCCATAAGGTTTTAAAGGCATTCCGAGAGAATAAACCCCTGCCCAAGAGCGGTTCTTATGAGTTCTATATTCTGGCAGATACCTATAATGAACTCTATCGTGCTAATATGAAGCAGCAGATGCAGCTTACGGAGAAGGCGTATCTGGATTTACATACCGGTCTGCCCAACAAGAGCCGTTGTGAAGAGGTTTTGAGGAATCAGGATCTTAGCAAGGGTATCATCTGTTGTATCATGATTGACCTGAACAATTTAAAAGAGGTCAATGATAAGCTTGGGCATGTGGAAGGAGATATTTTAATTAAGAAATTTGGTGGAATCCTTCGAAAAGCAATTCGTGAAGAGGACTTTGTGGGAAGATATGGTGGAGATGAGTTTGTTGCAGTGCTTCAGAATGTGGATGAGGCTGTGGTAAAGCTGGTTGTAAACCGTATTGAAGAGGAGGCCAGCAAATATAATAAGCGTGTCCGCATGAATTTAGAGGATGGTCAGGCTCAAATCAGCTACGCATATGGTTATGCTATGTCAAACAATATTGTGAATTGCAGTATGGAAGTCCTTTTAAATGCTGCAGACGCCAATATGTATGACAATAAGCGGAACTATAAGCTCAAGCAGAAGGAGAGAAAGAACCGGAAGCCGAAGATACTTATTGTGGATGATTCCCAGTACATGAGAGAGTATCTGATAGAAATCTTAAAGACGGAGTCCTTCCAGTGTGCGGAAGCATCGGATGGGGATGAAATGTTTAGAATGGTGGAGAAGTTCCATCCGGACATTGTATTTATGGATTTGATTATGCCTATAATGGATGGTATTTCTGCCACGAGTATTTTGCAGAAAAAGTATCCGTATATCAAGGTAATCGCCTGCTCCAGCCAGGATAATAATGCTACTCGTCTGCAGGCGTTTGAAAGAGGTGCGGACGACTTTATTGCCAAGCCCTTTGATGGGGAGAGAGTTATTCAGTCGATTAAAAAAGTATTTTATAATTAATATGTATGCCGCGCTCCTTAAACCGGAGCGTGGTTTTTCTTTTTGCTTCGATACTCAAAAATCTGAATAATTTTGTAAAATCCATAGGCGATAATGCATAGAATCAAAATGGAAGAAATCACCATATCCAGCCTGAATACCTGAGAGCCATATATAATTAGATAACCCAGACCTCTTCTGGCTGCCAGAAATTCACCGATAATCACACCCACCAGAGCCAGACCGATGTTGACTTTGGCGATACTGATTAGCTGGGGCAGAGAGGAAGGCAGCACCAGCTTTGAAAAAATATCAAGCTTGCTTCCACCTAAGGTCTTCATCAGCATGATTTTGTCCTTATCTGTCTGCTTAAAGCTGGTATAGACACTGAGGACGGAGCCAAATATTGCCACCGAAATACCGGCGATAACAATAGTTTTTGTGCCGGTACCCAGCCATACAATTAAAAGGGG
The DNA here is from genome assembly GCA_964582515.1 of uncultured Acetatifactor sp. Classification (GTDB taxonomy): domain Bacteria; phylum Bacillota; class Clostridia; order Lachnospirales; family Lachnospiraceae; genus Acetatifactor. The sequence goes on from CAZOSU010000198.1 coordinate 3,244, forward strand.
AGCAAGGGCGGACTTAGGTAAACTGTTCAAAATAACAAGATAAGGCTCCAGTATTTCGGAAAAATAGTTGGAATACCATAGTAATGCGGCGACAAGCAGACTAAGCAGCATGACAAGAAGAAAACTGACTGTTGTCTCAAAAAGAGTGGTGGTTATATGAAATAAAAGCGCTTCTTCGGTGAACAGGCGGTATATGCATGTAAGGATGCCGCTGGGACTTGAGAAGAAAAAGCTGTCGATATAGCCGGCTCTTGCACTGTATTCCCAAAAAATAAGAAATAACACAAAAAGCACGATGCGATAGAGGCTTACCAGAAAATTATGACGCTTATGAGCCTTTAAAAATAGCTCCTGACTAGTTATCTGTTTCCGATTCATTTTGCAGTTCCTCCCATAAGATATTGAAGTATTCACCAAACTGTGTGGTGGTACGGGAACGTACCGGGTGACGGTGTTGGGTGTCAAGGTCTATTTTCAGTTCATATTTGATGGCAGAGGGGCGTCCCGACAAAACCAGTACCCTGTCGGAAAGGCTGATAGCTTCGGATAAATCATGGGTAATCAAAATCACGGTTTTTCCGGCTTTACGTATCCGTTTGCAGATATCGTCGGACACATTCAGACGGGTCTGATAGTCCAGAGCGGAAAAGGGCTCATCTAAAAGAAGAATATCCGGGTTTAAAGCCATGGTTCGAATTAGGGCAGCTCGCTGCTTCATGCCACCGGAGAGCTGGTCGGGATATTTGTCCGAAAATTCAGAAAGCTCATATTCGTCCAAAAGATGTTCCACGTAAGCCTTGGTGACGGGGGTAAGCTGTTTCTGGATTTCCAGTCCCAATATGGCATTTTGATATATGGTTCGCCAGGGAAACAGGTGGTCCCTCTGGAGCATATAACCGATGGAGCTTCCGGTGCCATTTTCCTTGTGTGGAAGAATGATTTGTCCGGATTGCGGACTAAGAAGACCGGATATGAGGGATAAAAGGGTGGTTTTTCCGCAGCCGCTGGGACCCACAAGAGCCACGAATTCTCCCTGCGTTACATCGAAGGAAATATCCTTCAGGGCAAGGGTTTCTCCCTGAATAGTATGGTATGAGTAGGCGACGTGTTTAAGACTTAAGATATTTTTTGACATAAACATTCTCCATATTTCCATTTATTTTAGTATATTCACTCTATTGCATTAAAGTGTCAAATGTGATATAACTATTCAAAGTACACGAGAAAAGAGGAATAAATATGGCCAGTTTATGGGGCGGACGCTTTACCAAGGATACGGATCAGATGGTTTATGATTTCAATGCGTCCATCAATTTTGATAAGAAACTGTACAAACAGGACATTCAGGGCAGTATGGCACATGTGACCATGCTTGCAAAGCAGGGAATTCTCACAGCAGAGGATAAAGAAGCCATTATGGAAGGGCTTCAGGGCATTCTTGCAGATGTGGAAAGCGGTGCCTTAGAGATTAATCCTAAATACGAGGATATCCACAGCTTTGTGGAAGCTAACCTGATTGAGCGTATCGGAGAAGCCGGAAAGCGTCTGCATACCGGTAGAAGCCGTAACGACCAGGTAGCACTTGATATGAGACTTTACACCAGAGAGCAGGTACAGAACACAGATGCACTGTTAAAGGAGCTGTTAGAGGCGATTTTGACTACTATGGAAGAGAATGTGGAGACCTATATGCCGGGCTTTACCCATCTTCAGAAGGCGCAGCCTACCACGCTGGCACATCACTATGGTGCATATTTTGAGATGTTTAAAAGAGACCGTTCCCGACTTAAGGATATTTATGCTCGTATGAATTATTGTCCCTTAGGTGCCGGTGCCATGGCAGGTACTACCTATCCTCTGGACAGAGAGTATACCGCAGAGCTTCTTGGTTTTAAAGGACCGACTTTAAACAGCATGGATTCGGTATCGGATAGGGATTATCTCATTGAGTTTTTATCCGCACTTTCTCTGATTATGATGCACTTAAGCAGATTCTCTGAGGAAATTATTATCTGGAACACCAACGAGTATCAGTTTGTGGAGATTGATGATGCTTACTCTACAGGAAGCAGTATTATGCCACAGAAGAAAAATCCGGATATTGCGGAGCTGGTTCGTGGTAAGACCGGAAGAGTGTATGGTGCACTGATGAGTTTACTTACCACCATGAAGGGCCTTCCCCTTGCATACAATAAGGAT
>CAZOSU010000199.1:0-5408 GCA_964582515.1 uncultured Acetatifactor sp.
CTCGCCCAGGGAATTTGCCCCTTGGGGGGCAAAGTTCCAAGGTGGTCGAAAAGCTTTCATAGTAGAAGGAGAAGAGGATGAGAAAAAAGGGAAGGTTTAGTTATAGTTTATTTGCGAAAACGCTGGCATTTATTTTGCTGATGCTTAGTCTGATTTTGGGAGTGGTAGGAGCCTTGGGACTGGCAGTATGTGCAGAGGAGGGCTTTTATAGTAAGCCCCTTGATACCATCATTAAAGGACGTTTTGATGAGATTGGTTTTAATGAAGGAATACAGATTTTAAACAATTTTAAGGAGTGTGGCGCGGATAACGTGATAAATCTCTATGAAGATACGAATTTGCGATTCCGGATATATGATGAATGGGGGGGCTTGCAACTTTCCACTGTGGATGAAAAGGAAAGTTACATGTGGAGCTGTTCCCTGAGCTATAGCTGGATTGACAATTTGCGGGTGGACATGTATTTACTGGATGGGCTGAATGGATATGATGAGTGGTCCAGAGTATATAATCTGTATGTGCTTCTGGCAGAGCTTTGTGAGATTGGACTGGTGGTGGTGCCAATGGCGCTTTTGTTAACCGTTTTCCTATTCATCTACCTAATGAGTGTATCCGGCAAGCATTATGGGGAGGAGGAGCCAAGGTGCTGCGTCTTTGCCAGAATTCCTACGGACATACTCTACCTTGGAATGTTCCTTATTGTGGTGTTTGCAGTGTATATATTCGATGATTTGTACTGGGACAATCCGGCGGAGCTGGTGGCAGGAATCGCGATTGGCGTGGGCTTGGTGGCACTTTTTATCGCAGCATGCATTTTCCTTGCGGAGAAGCTTAAGACTCGTACCTTCTGGAAAAATAGTGTATGTGGACTGGTCATTACTTTTCTTAAGAAGTTCTGTGTCATTTTCTACAAGGGAATCTGTAAGCTGCCTTCCATGCCGGTGGTATCTTTGGCATATGTGTTAATCTGCATTGGAGAAATGATAGCAATCCTGGCTTTGGCTGATAATTATGAAGAGCTTCTCTTGTTTGTATGGTTTATTGAAAAAATCATTTTGGCAATTGTGGTGTTCTATGTGGCATATGTATTGGGGCTTTTGCAAAGAGGTGCCAGAGAGCTGGCGGCAGGCAATCTGACCAACCAGATGGATACCTCTAAGATGCTCTGGGTATTTAAGGAGCATGGGGAGAATCTGAATAAAATCAGTGAGGGTATGTCCAAAGCCGTGGATGAAAGACTAAAGAGTGAGCGTATGAAAACAGAGCTCATCACCAATGTGTCCCATGATATTAAGACTCCTCTGACCTCCATTATTAATTATGCGGATTTAATCTCCAAGGAGGAAACGGACAATCCGGTCATCAAGGAGTACAGTGAGGTATTGTACAGACAGTCCAATCGTCTGCGCAGACTTACCGAAAATCTGGTAGAGGCCTCCAAGGCATCCACCGGCAATGTGGAAGTGAATCTTTCCCCCTGTGAGGTAGGGGTATTACTTGCCCAGACGGTAGGAGAATTTGAGCAGCGTCTGGAAGAAAAAGGTATGACGCTGGTGACAAAGCAGCCGGAGGAGCCGATTTTGATTCTGGCGGACGGCAAGCATCTTTGGAGAGTCTTTGACAACCTGATGAACAATATCTGCAAATATGCCCAGGACGGCACCAGAGTGTATTTAAGTGTGGAAGAACAGGAAGATGATGTGAGGATTATCTTTAAAAACATATCCAACTATCAGCTGGATATCAGCAGTGACGAGCTGATGGAGCGTTTTGTCCGGGGGGACAGCTCCAGACATACCGAAGGAAATGGTCTTGGTCTTTCCATTGCAAGGAGCCTGACCGATGTGCAGAATGGGCACATGGAGATTGTGGTGGATGGTGACCTGTTTAAGGTGATACTTACATTTCCGAAAATTCAATAATATACAGGTTGACAAAACCACTATTCAAGGAGTGTATTAGCCCTTGGATAGTGGTTTTCTATTGCATTTCTTTCGTGCAGTTCTTGCACAATGTGATTTCCATATTTGTGTCGTTATAGTTTTTGTTACAATTGACAATACACACTGGATGTGTATATAATCAAAGGGAGTATACCAATGAAAAGAAGACAGTTGATTAAATTACTGGAGCGAGTAGGCTTTGTTTTTGAAAGACATGGTGGCGGGCATGATATTTATAGGCGTGGAGAGGATGAAGAAGTGATTCCAAGACATCGAGAGATAAATGAGCGATTGGCAAAAGCGATTTTAAAGAAATGGGGGATTGTAGAATGAGGAATGTTTATCCGGTAATTTTGACTCCGATACAAGATGTAGTTTTGGTGGAAGTTCCTGACTTGCAAATTTTGACAGAAGGGAAAGATGTTTTAGATGCTATGGCTATGGCAAGAGATGCTATAGCGTTAAAAGTGATTACGAAGGAAGATTACGGTGAGGAAGTTCCGGTTGCCTCTGACATTTGCCGTATTGATGTGAAAAAAGGGACATTTGCAGAAGAGGGAGAATCGTTTGTTACATTAGTGGATGTTAATTTTACAGAATATCGGAGAAAGATGGAACAGAAAATGGTCAGGCGTAATGTGACATTGCCGTCCTGGCTGGATTTTGAGGCCACGAAGGCGAAGATTAATGTATCGAAGGTATTGCAGGAAGCATTGAAGAAAGAATTGGGAGTAGTAAAATAATAATTACCTATGGTAGTATAGAGATATGAATGCACGAAATTATCAAAAAGAGCTGGATAAATTAATAGAGAAGCTGAAAAAAGATGGTGGAGAGGCAAGGCACTTGGTGCTTCACAGCTGTTGTGCACCCTGCAGCAGCTATTGTCTGGAGTACTTAAGTCAGTATTTTCGGATTACGGTGTATTACTACAATCCCAATATTACGCTGGAGCCGGAGTATCGCCATCGGGTGGAGGAGCAGAAGCGCCTGATTGCCGCCTATAATGCCAAGGGAGACAAATATCATATAGATATTGTGGAAGGGGACTATGAGCCGGGACTGTTTTTGGAGCTTTCCAAGGGACTGGAGGAGTGCCCGGAAGGGGGCGAGCGGTGCTTTAAATGTTTCCGCATGCGTCTGGAAAGGACGGCGGTGCTTGCAAAGGAGCTGAATGCGGACTATTTTGCGACCACGCTGACCATTAGTCCCCTGAAAAATGCCCAGAAGCTGAATGTAATCGGTGAAGAATTGAGCAGGTTCCATGGAGTTGCCTGGCTTCCGTCCGATTTTAAGAAAAAGAATGGTTACAAGCGTTCTGTGGAGCTGTCCGCAGAGTATGGCCTGTACCGCCAGGATTATTGTGGCTGCGGCTTTTCCAAGGCAGAATCATTAAAAAGAGCACAGAAATCCCCGGATTGATACTTGCCAGAAATTGGGGGATGGGGTATATTAAAGGTTAGCGTATTTGTTTGTAGTATAATAGAAAGGATTTTCTTATGAAGAAGTTATTAGAATTAATTTCCGAAGAAATGCAGCAGGCATTTGAGGCCGCTGGTTATAAAAAAGAGCTGGGCAGAGTGACCGTTTCCAACAGACCGGACCTTTGCGAATACCAGTGTAACGGCGCCATGGCAGGTGCTAAGGAGTATAAAAAGGCACCCATCATGATTGCAAATGAAGTGGCGGAGAAGCTTGCAGATAGCAAGGTGTTTTCCGAAGTAACTGCGGTAATGCCCGGTTTCCTTAATTTAAAGTTAAATGAAAGCTTTCTTGCAGAGTATTTAAAGGGCATGGCTGCGGATGAGAAGTTCGGTCTGGAAATGCCGGAAAACCCCAAGATGATTATCGTGGACTACGGCGGAGCCAATGTGGCAAAGCCACTTCACGTAGGACATATCCGTGCGGCAGTTATCGGCGAAAGTATCAAGCGTATCAGCCGCTATGCAGGTCATGAGGTCATCGGTGATGTGCATCTGGGAGACTGGGGCTTACAGATGGGTCTCGTCATCTGTGGCGTGCAGGAGAGAATGCCGGAGCTGGTATATTTTGATGAAAGCTATGAAGGAGAATACCCTGTAGAGGCTCCGTTTACCATTTCAGAGCTGGAGGAGATTTACCCTGCAGCAAGTGCGAAATCCAAGGCAGACCCTGATTTCAAGGCAAAGGCGATGGAAGCAACCTTTAAGCTTCAGAGCGGACAGCCGGGCTATCGTGCACTTTGGAAGCACATTTTGAATGTGTCCGTTACCGACTTAAAGAAGAATTATGGCAGCTTGAATGTAGAGTTTGATTTGTGGAAGGGCGAAAGCGACGTGCATGAGCTGATTCCGGAGATGGTACAGCTGATGAAGGAGGGCGGACATGCTTATATATCCGACGGCGCGCTGGTAGTAGATGTAAAAGAGGAAACCGATACTAAGGAAATGCCACCATGCATGATTTTAAAGTCCGATGGAGCTTCCCTTTACAATACCACAGACCTTGCGACTATTATGGAACGTAAGAGACTCTATAATCCGGATGAAATCATTTATGTAGTGGATAAGCGTCAGGATTTGTACTTTGAGCAGGTGTTCCGTTGTGCAAAGAAGACCGGCCTTGTGGACGATAAGACAGCGTTAAAATTCGTGGGCTTTGGTACCATGAACGGTAAGGATGGTAAGCCCTTCAAGACCCGTGACGGCGGTGTAATGCGTTTGGAAAATCTGATTAAGAATACCAGGGATGAGATGTTCCAGAAGATTATGGCAAGTCGTCCGATGGAGGAAGCAGAAGCACAGGATACGGCGGGAAAAGTGGCAGTATCAGCACTTATTTATGGTGATTTGTCCAACCAGGCTTCTAAGGATTATATCTTTGATTTGGAGAGATTTACTTCCTTTGAAGGAGATACCGGTCCATACCTTCTCTATACTGTGGTGCGTATGAAATCCATCCTGAATAAGTATGTGGAGCAGGGCGGCTCTCTGGAAGGCTTGGAGCTTTCTGAGGCGTTAAACAGCTCCGAGAAGGCATTGATGATGCAGCTGGCAGGCTTCAACGCCATGATGGCAAATGCTGCGGAGGAAATTGCACCCCACAAGGTATGCGCATTCATTTATGATACCGCTAATGCTTTCAATCATTTCTACCATGAGACAAAGATTCTGGGAGAAGAGGATGAGAACAGAAAGAAAGGCTTAATTGCACTGCTTGCATTCACGAAGAATGTGATGGAAACCTGTCTGTCTGTACTTGCGATTGAGGCTCCGGAACACATGTAGCGGAGCGCGTGTATGTGAGTTTGTACTATTTCACATATTGTTTGAAAAAAATATAAAACTTTTTTGAAAAAAGTGGTTGACAAATGTAAGCTACTGTTGTAAGATAAACAAGTCGATTGCGACAGTAGCTTTTAAGCGGGGTCTTAGCTCAGCTGGGAGAGCATCTGCCTTACAAGCAGAGGGTCATAGGTTCGAGCCC
>CAZOSU010000200.1:0-2428 GCA_964582515.1 uncultured Acetatifactor sp.
GTAAAACAAGCCTTACATATTGCTTTCAGAGGTAATCACACATATTACTGATTTTAAGCTGTTATTATTTCTCATCATTGTCATAGCACGTTACCTCCTTAAAAATTTATTCTTTATACAGAATATTCCTCTTAGGTCATTTTGTCAACCCTTGAATAAGGAACCAAACACCTCCTGTACCTGTTCGATGGAAATGGGCTTGGATATATGTCCGTTCATGCCTGCCTCATAGGCATCCCGCTTATCCTTCTGGAATGCATTGGCAGTCATGGCCACAATAGGGATATTGGCCTTTTCCTTATCCTCCAGCGCACGGATGGCTCTGGTGGCCTGATAACCGTCCATAATCGGCATCTGGATATCCATAAGTATCAAATCAAACTCTCCCGGAAAAGATGCTTTCACACGCTCCACCGCTTTTTCGCCATCACCGCAGACCTCCACACTAAAGCCATGTCCTTCCAGAATCACGGTGGCAATTTCCTGATTCATCTCATTATCCTCCACCACCAGCAGCTTCTTTCCCGCATAACAGCTTCCGATATAACTTTTCTCCTCCTCTACAAAGGCTTCCGCCACCTGAAGAGGTATCTCCACAGTAAATGTGGTCCCTTCCCCTTCCTTACTCTGTACACTGATTTTACCATCCATGATATCCACCAGCCGCTTTGTTATGGCAAGTCCCAGACCTGTTCCCTGCACACCGGACTGAGTGGCTGTACGTTCTCTCTCAAACATTCCAAAAACATTCTTCTGGAATTCCTCACTCATACCGATACCGGTATCCTTCACTACCATGGTCAGTGTCACATAGCCCTCTATACTCATCTCCGATTCTTCTACTGTAAACCACACCTTTCCGCCATCCTTGGTATATTTCATGGCATTGGAAAGGATATTGAAGATAATCTGCCTTGTCCGCAAAATATCCGCCTGTAAAAAGTCATATTTCACATTATGCATTTCCGTAGAAAACCGGATGCTCTTTTTATCCATTTCCGACATAAACATGGCTCTGGTCTCCCCCACCAGCTTAGAAACGCTGCAGGGTGCCAGCTCCAAATCAATCTTCCCATTTTCGATACGTGCCATATCCAGCACATCGTTAATCAGCCGGAGCAGGTGCTTACTTGCCACCTCCATTTTCTCCAGACAATCCTCTACCCTGGCCGCGTCCTGAATATTCGCTCTGGCAATCTCGTTAAAGCCGATAATGGCATTCATGGGTGTACGGATATCATGGGACATATTGAACAAAAAGGTACTCTTGGCCTTATTGGCAATCTGTGCCTCCGCAAGAGCCTGCTGCAAAAGCTGATTATGCTCCGCCTCTCTCTTTGCCTTTTCCTTCTCCATCTTCTCCTTATCATGGGAGGTAATGAAGATAAACATACCAATGACAGCCAGAGTATATGCCATGGAGAAATAAGGTTTTGTGGGCAAAACAGACTGGGCCACACCCAGAAGCAATGGTATTACAGTAAAGGAAATCACCGATTTGCATTTCTGTTTCTCCGATTCCCTCTTTGTCTGCATATAACGCTGCACTGTAATAACGATGGACCATACAAAGTAAAAATATGCCACAATAAACTGATAGCGGAATAAAAAACCTCTCACATATTCACCGCCCTCATCAAAACGGAAAATATAACCATTCCAATGATTTAACAAAATCAATATAGTCAATATAGAAAGAGGCATCCGACCTAAAAACAGCTTCAGCCCCGTATCCAGCCGATTTATTTTATGAGTTTTCTGAACATAAAGAAATCCCAGATAGGCTACGGCACTGGACAGGAAAAAATATACATCCGAAACAAAACCGAAAAATATATTCCCTAAGTTGATATACTCCAGGTAACAAAGTCCCCAGACAGCATCCACAAGTGCATAGATAGCCGAAACAATGGTCAGCTTCAAAAAAGTCTCATGCCCTTTGGCATAGGTATTTCTTACCCTGTGATATATAAACAATAAAATAATAAAGCAAAATATAGCCACTTCTGAATACAGTACATTAATCATGCGCTTCTCATCCTCAAAATGTCTGACGTTTTATTACAAATAAACAGACCTCACTTACAATTTTAATACATAACCCATTTTATTTCTACATCTTTCTTCCTTTTTTTGCCGTTTTTCTTCATTGCATAATGCCCTAAAAAATGATAGCCTATGTATAGTGTACTTTTAGGAGGTTTTATTATTATGAGTGAAACAAAAAAAATCCCTCTTCGGGAAGAGATTCCGGTAGAATATACCTGGAAGCTTGAGGATTTATATGCTACCGATGAAGATTGGAAAAAGGAAATGGAAACCCTGAGAAAGCTTGCAAGCGACATCGCTTCTTATCAGGGCAGGCTGGGGGAAAGCTCCGCGAATCTCCTTGCTGTCTTAAAACGGATGGACGACTTAAGCGTAGTAG
>CAZOSU010000200.1:2438-5400 GCA_964582515.1 uncultured Acetatifactor sp.
CGTAGTAGGAGAAAACTTTATTAACTATGCAATGCGTAAATCCGACCAGGACACCAAAAATACTACGTATCAGGGCTACAAAGACCAAGCCATGGGACTCTATGCGCAGATTGACAGCATGGGAGCCTTCGTGAAGCCTGAGATTCTTTCCATCCCTGACGAAACCTTGGACGAATTCTTTGCACAGGAGCCACAGCTTTCTGTATATAAAAGATATATCAACAATATCCGTCGCAGAAAGGCTCACATCCTTTCCAACGAAGAAGAAAAGCTTCTGGCTGCTGCCAGCGAAATGATGCGTGCTCCCGGGGACATCAACAGTATTTTGAACAATGCGGACATGACCTTTGCCGATATCGACGATGGTAGGGGTGGTAAAATGCCCGTAACCCACGGCAGCTTTATCCCTCTTCTTCACAATGCAGATGTGAACATCCGTAAGGCTGCTTTTGAATCCCTTTACAGCACCTACGATGCCCACAAGAATACTTCTGCGGCGATATTATCTTCACAGATGAAACAGCTCCAGTTCAATGCAGACATGCGTCGCTACGGCAGTGCCTTAGAGGCTTCACTGGATGCTACCAACGTAGATACAAGGGTTTATTACAATTTAATCGAAGCCGTACATGAAAACATGGAATCCATGTACAAATATGTACGCCTCCGCAAGAAGCTCCTTGGGGTATCAGAGCTTCATATGTATGATTTATATACTCCTATTGTTCCCAATGTGGATACCAAGATTCCTTACGAGGAGGCTAAGGTAAATACCCTTGAGGCCTGCAAGGTGCTTGGTGAGGACTATGTGGCAATCTTAAAGGAGGGCTTTGAAAGCCGCTGGATTGACGTATATGAGAACGTGGGCAAGCGCAGCGGTGCTTACTCTGCGGGCGCAAGAAAGCATCCCTATGTGCTTTTAAATCATCAGGATGACTTAAATACAGAGTTCACCCTGGCTCATGAGATGGGACATGCCCTTCACTCCTACTATTCCAACAAGCATCAGCCGGTGGTGGATTCTGACTACGTTATCTTCGTAGCAGAGGTAGCTTCTACCTGCAACGAAGCTTTACTAATGCAGCACTTACTTGGCAAAACCACGGATAAGATGCAGCGCGCTTACCTTATCAACTACTTCTTAGAGCAGTTTAGAACCACATTATATCGCCAGACTATGTTCGCAGAGTTTGAGCTGAAAATGAGCGAGATGTGCGCCAGAGGTGAAAGCATCAATGCCCAGTCTGCAAGCAAGGTATACCATGATTTAATCGACCTTTACTTTGGTAAGGATATCGTACATGATGCTTATATTGACTTAGAGTGGGCGAGAATTCCTCACTTCTACTACAATTTCTACGTATATCAGTACGCTACCGGCTTCTCCGCTGCTATCGCACTGTCCGAGAAGATTTTAAAAGAGGGTGAGCCCGCCGTGAAGGCATATAAAGAGAACTTCTTAAGTGCCGGCTGCTCCAAGGATCCGGTATCCATCTTAAAGGATGCGGGCGTGGATATGTCCACCAAGGAGCCCATTAACCAGGCTCTGAAGCTGTTTGCAAGCTTAATTGATGAAATGGAAGAACTGATGGCGTAAAATAAATGGGGCTGCGGCAAATTACAAACGCCCATGGGAACCGATTCCCCATGGGCACTTGCAATTTTGTAGCAACCCCATTTATACTCTTCGTATGGATATAGGTAAAGCCTGCCATGTTAAGCGTAACATCAATCTCTTCCATGCTTCTTCCTAATTCTATGGATACAATATCCGTCCATCCCACTGTAGCAATGCTCATGGACTAGATATTTCTACTTTCCGAAATTGCCACCGGAAAATCTTTATTTTAAAAGGCCATAAATTATGCTGACCTTATCCTCCGGAAGCTCCAAAGCTATCGAAACATAATTCATTATTTTCGCTTCCACATTCTCATTTTCCTCGTCCTCTGCATCTATATACACCTCAGCAGAAATGATTGTATTACCTGAATAGCTGATATTTATTTCGCAATTCGATACCTCATCAATAGTTTCTATCTCTGTAGCTATACGAGTTCCCAGATAATTAAAATAAAAACTATTTATATCCACCTCTTCCTTATGTCTGGTTTTTATCATTATAACACCAGCAAGTGTAAATCCCAGAATAATACAGACCCCAATAGCTAATATGATTCTTTTTTTATAACAGCCCACTATGCGTCCACCCTAATGTCAATGTCGTTAATGTTTCCGAATCTAAAGTAGCATCAAAAAAAAAGTATAAAGAGTCCCCCAAATAAGTCATTTCTAATGCCAATACGTGAATAAAATATGCAGCCGTACTGTATGCATCATCCCACGCACAAGATACTCCTGTTTTAAGAATTGTATATGTACAAGTCAAATCAACAATCCCTTGTCCCTTTATCCATGTACATACAGATGTCACACTAAATAAATCCGTCCTAACTCCTAATACATTTTCTCTATAAAATGTAAATACACGTGAAGTCGTTAAAATATCTGATGTGGCTGCAACAGACACACCTTCATTCATTTCTGTAACGTCCGTCACTTCTACACAAACCTTTTCACCATCCTTTTCATATAAAACACGTTTCTCGCCATCGCAAAGTTCTTTGTCAAATATAAGATTTTTATCAATCACTAGCAAATTTGATGAAAGTTCACGGCTATCTTTCTCAACACTTTCACTTGTGCTACGCGTTCCCGTATCTCCTACTTTGGTCACTTCCATATTATCATGGATTTCTTTTGCACATACATTGATACTTGTTGCCCATAGCATAATTAAACAGATAGTTAATAATTTAAATATTTTCTTCACTTTCTTCTCCTCCTTATTCCAGAAAACTATTGTATAACTATATTCTTATTGTACGTTATAGCTTTACACTCTTCAATGCCCAAACCTGTCAAACAAAATTTACTTTTTGTTGACAGGTTTGGGCATTGC
>CAZOSU010000201.1:0-5374 GCA_964582515.1 uncultured Acetatifactor sp.
TTACTTTGGACTAACCGTCTATCGGTAGTACCTTTTACATCTTTAGATTAATCTACTATCACGGAATTGTCAATAGATTGTTTTTATAGACACATTCCCTATCTTGCAGCCAACTTTCTCTTCTTATGTAGCACATGCGCCATAAACACCAGCAATACCAGCACTAACGTATTTTCCATAAATGCAAATACTCTGAGCATAAACAAATCCCTATAAAACTCCAACGGAATATCTGTAGCAATTCCTCTAAGGAAACCGGTTCCTCCTATTACCACAAACACACCCGTCATTACATACAGCACAATAGGGCTTACAACCTTTTTACTAGTAAAGAAATGCACACAAATCACTAAAAAGATCACATTTAACGCTGTCGCCACCAGCAAATAAACAGCGGAAGCTCTATCGCGTTCCGATACAAAACCCAGAATTCCATTTAATATCGTTACTCCGAAATACAATATGGATAAAATTGTTGCAAACCTCGGATTTAACTTATCATGAAGAGCTGTACATACACTATAACCGAACACCAACGTCAACAATATGCACATAAATGTATCAACAGGAGCACTGATTACCAATTCATCCTGTATAAAATAATTGACCAAATAAAAAATACTTGATATCAGTGAACTCATGAAAGCTAATGTAATAAGAAAAACTTGTGCCCGTTTAGACACTCCATCATCTAAGATTGCACTCTTCTCCACATACTTCTTCATATCATCATCCGCCAAAAGCTCATCCACGGAAGTCTCCAAAAACTGTGCCATTTTCTTCGCCGTCATAAGGTCCGGATAGCGGGAGCCTCCTTCCCAGCGGGACACCGCCTGCCTTGTTACATATAAGTAATCCGCCAACGTCTGCTGGGTCATCCCCTTCTCTTCTCTGATTCGTTTTAAATTTTCTCCAAATTCTGCCATATTCAAAATTCCTTTCATGATTTGTCTCCTGCAGGACAAATTCAGTATAGCTTTCCCAAGGCAAATTGGAAAGCAACTCCTGGATTTGCCCGTGTTGACGCCCTGTCAACATGCGAAAAACGCTATTCTACGCCCAAAAGCTCCTCCAGCTCCCGGATTGCTTTCTTCAGTCTTTCCTCTTCCATATCCGAGTAATTAATAATCAAAAATCCCTTATACAGGTGCTGGTTCTCAAAACAATATTCCGATAGACACTGAATCAAAATTCCCCGTTCCTTAGCTGCCCATTTTATTTCTACATCACTTAAATCCGTATCCACTCGCAGCAGAAAATGAGTTCCTGCGCCGGTCTCAATAATTCTGCTGATTTTGTTTAAAGATGAAGCTCGGAACATACTGCGAATCTTGTCCCGCTGCTGCTTATAATAATGGATACTTCGCCTAATGTGACGCTCAAAATACCCCTTCTCCATAAACCTTGCCAAAGCATACTGCTCAAACCCGGACACACTACAAGAGTAAAAACTCATGGTGGACAGATATCGTTCCATCAGCTTCTCCGGAAGTACCATATAGCTAACACGAAGGGAAGGCACCATGGTCTTGGAAAAATTATTCATGTAGATAACTCTGTGATTGACATCCATAGACTGTAGCGATGGAATGGTTCTTCCCACCAAGCGGAATTCACAGTCATAATCGTCCTCAATGATGTAACGCCCCATCTCCTCCGCTGCCCAGGCAAGGAGCTCCTGCCTGCGCCCGATAGGTGTCACAATTCCCACCGGATAATGGTGTTCCGGGGATACATGTGCCACATTTGCCCCGGATGCCCGCAGAGCCTCCACATTCATACCACTTTTATCGATATCTATGTAAGTCCACCTTACCCCATTGGCATCGTAAAGGCGGGAAATCTTCTTATATCCCGGATTCTCCACCGCATAAAAAGCATCCTTTCCAAGAAGCTGCAAAAGTCTTCCGTACAAATACTCCGTACCCGCACCGATGATGATATTGTCCGGGGATACCTGCATCCCCCGGTAACGGTACAGGTACTCTGCAATCTGAAGGCGTAGCTCCTCCACGCCATTGAAGGGCACCATCTTAAGCAGAGATGTATCAGAATCTGTCAATGTCTCACGCATTACCTTTGCCCAGCTGGCAAAGGGGAATTTGTCATAATTGATGTTATGGGCGGTAAAATCTGCCAAAGGGTCTTCTTCCTTATATTTTGTGGAAAAACCGGCATATGCTGTTGCCGTACTACTTCCCTTGGACAGCTTACTTACATAGTAGCCCTTCTTCTCCGCAGAGGTAATATACCCCTCCAAAAGCAACTGATTATAAGCGTTCTCCACGGTTTTTATACTGATGTCCATATGCTCCGCCATAGCGCGCTTGGAAGGAAGCTTCTCCCCGACCCGAAGTATCCCCTGCAATATATCCTCTTTCATTTTCTCATACAAAAACTCGTACATAGTACGATTTCCACGTTCTGCCAAATCGTATGTCAGCATAATCTGGTATCCTCATATTTATTCATTTTGGTTATTTAAAAGATATCAGTTTTGATTATACTGGACTTAACAGCAAAACACAAGCATTGTATAGAGGAGGAGAAACAAATGGGTGTATATGCAATTACAGGTGCTTCCAGTGGTATCGGAGCAAAGACAAAAGAGCTTTTATTACAGAAAGGACATGAGGTAATCAATATCGACTTAAAGGGTGGCGACATCTGTGTGAACTTAGCTTCCCCGGAAGGCAGACAGGAGGCAATCGATAAGTTACACGAGCTGCATCCCGAAGGTTTGGATGGTATGATTTGTAATGCAGGCGTATCCGGTGCCTGCGGAAATCTTCCACTGATTATCTCTTTGAATTATTTTGGAACCGTAGCTGTAGCCAAGGGTGTGTATGACCTTTTAAAGAAAAAGGGCGGCAGCTGTGTAGTAACCGTATCCAACACCATTTCTCAGGGTGCGGGACGTAAGGATATCGTAGATTTACTGAACAACATCGGTGATGAGAAGAGAGTTTTAAGCCTCGTTTCCGCAATGGATGAAACCAATTTATCCGTAGGCAACAGCCTCTATGTATCTACAAAGTATGCTCTGGCAAGATGGGTAAGACGTGTAGCTTCTTCCTGGGCGGCAAATGGCGTCCGCATCAATGCAGTAGCTCCCGGTAATGTACACACTGCTATGACTGCAACCATGAGCACCTCTGCAAAAATGGCGCTAAACGCACTTCCTATCCCTACCAAGTACGGTCAGGAATGTCTCATGGACCCGGAAGAAATCGCTGAGGTAATGGTATTCCTTTCTTCTAAGGCAGCCAGAGGTGTAAATGGCAACATAATGTTCGTAGACGGCGGAACCGATGCGCTTTTAAATTCAGAGAAGGTATATTAAGGAGGAGTATGGATATGAGACCAATTGAGAAATATGTAGAAAAGATGGAAAATAAAGATTTTGCAGGCCTTGCGGAGCTCTTCTCCGCTGACGGCGTCATCTGCGATTACTGTACCAACTCTGCCTCCCAGAGGGAGTACCACATTTATGGCAAGGAAGCCATCAACATGTTCTTCCGTAACAAGTTCGGCTTCCGCCAGTACTCCATTTCTGAAGCTGAAGTGGTAAACGACACCCAGGCTGAGTTTATCGCAAACTTCGGCGGCTATAATATCATGGCCATTGCTACTGTGCGCAATGTGGACGAAAACGGATTAATTACCAACCTTACTGTCAGACCCAAATAATGGTCACCTCCCCTTGGACAGTAATAAAGGCCGCCTCCCATCAGGGAAGCGGCCCATTTTGTTTTATTTTATTATCTGTTATTGATAATCTTGGTTAATTCTACAGGGTCAACAATCTTGCCATCCTTGTAAACACGCATATTACCGGATGCGATTTCGTCGATAAGGATTACTTCATCGTTGTTGTAACCAAACTCAAACTTGATATCCCAAAGGTCAAGACCAAGAGTCTTTAAGTCATCAGCAACAATCTTGGTAATCTTTAAGGTCTGCTCCTTCATGCTCTCGAACATTGCAGGAGTCATAACGCCAAGTGCTGCAAGACCCTCGCCGGTAACAAGAGGATCGCCCAAAGCGTCGTTCTTGAAGGTACACTCAACATAACCACCTTCTAAAACAGTACCATCTGCAATGTACTCGCCATATCTGCGGATAAAGCTTCCGGTTGCAACGAGACGGCAGATTACCTCTAAACCATGACCAAATACGGTTGCAGGAAGAACTTCCATAGTAGCATCCTCAAGATTAGCACCTACATAGTGGGTCTTGATGCCGGCTTCCTTAAGTAATTCAAAATAATGAATAGAAGTCTGTAAATTTGCCTTACCGATACCTTCGATAGTTAATCCAACAGAGTTCTCACCCGGATCGAATACACCGTCTTTACCGGTACAGTCATCCTTAAACTTTAACATTACATTTCCGTTCTCAAGTTTGTAAACGTCTTTAGTTTTACCTTCATAAATCTTTTCCATTTTGAATCATTCCTCCGTATAGGGTTTGTGTTAACGTTTCTTAACATAAAAACATTATCACAATTTTTTTCTGTTGACAATTCAATTTTCGCTAAATATTTCTTCGTTTTAACGTTTTTTATGGTAAATCTGTCGTTTCTTACGATACACCGAAAATTTTTAAACGATGTATTCTTTAATGCCGAAAGCTCTCCGGCTGCAGCTCATAGTGCATGGCCTTTTTGGTAATCGGATGTTTAAATTCCAGCTCATAGGCGTACAGTGCCACCTGGCGTACTCCCACCTCTCTGCTAAAAGAGATGGACGCTTCACTGCCGTACTTGGTATCTCCAAGAAGGGGCATCCCCGCGTGGGACATCTGCACACGAATCTGGTGAAAACGTCCGGTATCAATATGGATGTCCAAAAGGGCCAGCCCCTCCGGCATGGTCTTTACTACCTTATATTGAAGAACTGCCTTCTTTGCGTCCGGGACACTCTCCGGCACGACCTTCGCCAGATTCCCATCTTTTATAAGATAATCCACAAGCGCCCCCTCCTGTGCGGCAGGTTTTCCACAGACCAGCGCATAATACCGTTTATTTAAAGTGCCTGCCGAAAGCTGCCCGGTAAGCCCGGCTGCAGCCTCCTTACTTTTGGCAAAGACAAGAAGCCCTTCCACCGGTTGGTCCAGCCGATGCACTACGCCAATGTAGGGATTCTTCTTTCCGGACTCTGCCAGATATTTTTTCAACTCACTGACCACATCCGGCTCTCCGATTTTGGAAGTCTGGGTAGCAAGCCCGGCGGGCTTTTTTATGACCAGGATTGTATCATCTTCGTATAATATTTCTGTTTTCATTGAAAGCTCCTAGATTTTAAAGCGGTATAGCACACCCCACCGCTATTTTCTTTGTATAGCCTTTTTTACTTGTTTTCGGGGTGTTTTT
>CAZOSU010000202.1:0-5356 GCA_964582515.1 uncultured Acetatifactor sp.
TGCTTTTGCCTGCCCGCAGATTGCACGGCAGTGTACATCTGTCTGCTGATGCACAAATCTGCAAAGGTATAAAAGCTTGCATCACGCCCTAAATCATAATCCCGCACGGCCTTAAAAAGACCAATCATGCCCTCCTGAATGAGGTCATCCTTATCGGCCCCCAGAATGTACATGGAGCCAGCCTTACTGCGCACCAGATTCTTATACTTATCCATCAGATATTCCATTACCTCGGTCTCACCGTCCCGAAGCAGGTCTATCAGCTCTTCGTCCTTTTTCTGATTATACTCTTTCCCCATTATTTACCTATTTCAATCTCTGTCTTACAATCTCGTAAGCCAACACACCAGCCGCCACGGAAGCGTTCAGGGAATCGATATCTCCCTTCATGGGGATGGACGCCACCATATCACACTTTTCCCGTACAAGTCTGGATACACCGTCACCTTCATTGCCGATAACAAGGCCGATGGCGCCCTTTAAATCCAAATCATACATGGTAGTTCCGCCCATATCCGCACACACAAACCACAGCCCTTCCTTTTTCAGCTCCTCGATGGTCTTGGCAATATTGGTTACCTTAGCCACAGGAGTATAATTCAGCGCTCCCGCAGAGGTTCTGGCTACGGTAGCAGTAAGTCCTGCCGCCCTATTCTTTGGGATAATCACGCCGTGGGCTCCCGCAAGGTTTGCCGTACGGATAATTGCCCCTAGATTATGAGGGTCTTCTATATTGTCCAAAAGAAAGATAAAGGGTGGCTCCCCCTTTTCTCGGGCTGCTGCCAGGATATCCTCCACCTCTGCATACTCATATGCTGCAGCATAAGCAATCACGCCCTGATGCTTGCCGGTTTCCGACATCTGGTCCAATCTCTCCTTCGCCACATACTTAATCAGCGTATCATGCTTCTTGGCTTCTCTCTTGATGGTCATAATCGGTCCATCCTGACAGCCATCCAGAATAAATATTTTATCGATGGGCTTACCGCTGCGATATGCCTCGATTACTGCATTTCTACCTTCAATGGTAAATTCTGTATATCCCATTTTCCTCTCCTATATGGTCATCCCACTTTTCTCAATTCCAAGATGAATCAGCTCCAGCATCCTGTCCGTGCGCCCCATCAGATACAGATAGCCCATCAGCGCTTCAAATCCCGTAGCATTGCGGTAATCGTTAATACTTGCATTTTTGGCGGAGGTATAGGACTTGGCGTTCCTTCCACGCTTATACACCGCCAGCTCCTCCTCGGAAAGCTCCTCCTGCAGGGCATAAATCATCTTCGCCTGGGCCTCTGCCTTTACATAATGGGTGGCCTTCTTATGCAAATCGTTTACCGCCTTATTGGCTCTCTCCACTATCACAGAACGAATCACCAAATCATAAATGGAGTCCCCGATATATGCCAGTGTAAGAGGGGAATATGCCCGCACATCCACCTCTTTGCACTGAAATACCTCTTTAATTTTACAAAGCAGCTCTCTGTTTTCTTCCATTAAATTCTGCTCCATACCACGCCTTCTCGGGTATCCTTGATTTCGATGCCCTTCTCCAAAAGCTCTGCTCTGATTTCGTCCGCTCTTGCAAAGTTCTTTTCCTTCTTTGCTGCCTTACGCTCTTCAATCTTCGCAAGTACAAAGGCCTCTAATTCTGCATCAACACCATAAGCCTCTTTTACCTCTTCCTTTAATAAATCAAGGCTGAGTACATAGTCAAAGCTGTCAATAATGGCACGCTTGGTTGCGCCGTTTAAATCGGTCTTTAATACATCATATAACAGGGTAATACCCATGGAGGTGTTCACATCATTTCCCACTGCCTCCACAAATTTTGCCTTGTACTCCTCCACTGCGCCGTTATCCACTGCGCCGTCCACGGACAGTTCTGCAATTCTCTTCTTCAGCTTCTTATAGGTACCGGCAGCCTGCTCCAGTGCTTCATAGGAGAATACCAGCGGCTTCCTGTAATGGGACTGTAAGCAGAAGAAACGGTATGCAACCGGGTCATAACCCTTCTGTTCTAAAAGAGAAACCGTCAAAAACTCGCCCTTGGACTTACTCATCTTGCCGGACTGGTCATTTAAATGATGCACATGGAACCAGTAATTACACCACTTGTGTCCCAGATAGGATTCACTCTGTGCGATTTCATTGGTGTGATGAGGGAACATATTGTCGATACCACCACAGTGAATATCCATATACTCTCCCAGATGCTTCATACTGATGCAGGAGCATTCAATGTGCCAGCCGGGGTAACCTACCCCCCACGGACTATCCCACTTCAGTGCCTGGTCCTCAAATTTGGACTTGGTAAACCACAGTACGAAGTCATTCTTATTCTTCTTGTTCTCATCCTCGGTTACATCCTCGCGGACGCCCACCATCAGCTCTTCCTCATTCTGATTGCCGAAGACATAGTAATTCTGCAGCTTAGAGGTATCAAAGTAAATATTCTCTCCTGCCTGATAAGCATACCCCTTTTCCAAAAGCACCTTAATCGGAGGTCTTGATATTTAATTTAGCACAGTCAGCAAAGAAAGCGTCGGTATAGAACTTTGCAATCTCCATAACGGTTTTATGCTCTCTCTTTGCGCCCTTTAACATCTTATCCTCGCCGGTGTCCGCATCGGAGGATAAATGTCCTACATCTGTAATATTCATTACACGCTTGACATCATAGCCGGCGTAGCGCAGAATCTTCTCCAATACGTCTTCCATGATATAGCTTCTCAGATTGCCGATATGTGCAAAATGGTATACGGTAGGACCACAGGTATACATATTTACTTTTCCCTCCACATTGGGGATAAAGTCTTCTTTTTCTCTTGTTAAGGTATTAAAAATCTTAATGCTCATTTGGATTCCTCCTACTTCAATTCTTTAGAAAGCTTTTTCAGCCGGGCCTCTAAATCCAGCAAACGGTTGGTAAGCTCGGAATTGGCCTTTTGTAAGTTGGCAATATCCTCCCGTACAGGGTCGGGCAGATTCTGGTTTAATTCCTCCTGTGGGAGCTTCTGGCTGTTTCTTCGCACCACACGTCCCGGCACACCTACCACCGTAGAACCGGGCGGAACCTCCTGCAAAACCACACTTCCGGCACCGATTTTCGAGCCGGCTCCCACTGTAAAGGAGCCCAATACCTTGGCCCCGGCACTAATCATCACGTTGTTCTCAATGGTGGGATGACGCTTGCCCAGCTCCTTACCATTTCCTCCCAGAGTAACCCCCTGATACAAGGTCACATTATCACCTACAATGGTGGTCTCACCTATAATAACACCATTTCCGTGATCAATAAAGAACCCTTTTCCGATTTGTGCACCGGGATGAATTTCAATCCCCGTTTTCCGCACCGCTCTCTGGGAAATATATCTGGCCAGAAAATAATGCTTTTTCATATACAGCTTATGTGCCAGCCGGTAGTGAAGCATCACCTTAAAGCTGGGATATAAAATCACTTCCCAATTGGAGTGTATGGCCGGGTCACGTTCTCTGATTATGGCTATCTCATCTTTAATATTCTTCCAAAACTTCATACTATCCTCTATTTCTGCAGCATCCTGTGCAGCCTGCACATTTTGCACTGCTTACATCCTCTGACGCAATATACATCGGACTGGTCAGAAGACAGATTGCCTGGGAGGAAATTCCTTCCCCGGTACCGGTAAAACCAAGTCCCTCTTCCGTAGTTGCCTTTACATTCACCTGTTCCACTAAAATCCCCAGTGCATCTGCGATATTTTGGCGCATATCATCAATGTGGGGACGCATCTTCGGAGCCTGTGCAATGATGGTGGCATCAATGTTTTCGATAAAGAAGCCCTTTTCTGCAATCAGCTCTCCCACCTTCTGCAATAGCACAAGAGAAGAAATCCCCTTATATGCAGGGTCCGTATCCGGAAAATGCTTCCCGATATCGCCCAGCGCCGCAGCTCCTAAAATTGCATCCGAAACAGCATGCAGAAGTACATCCGCATCCGAGTGCCCCAAAAGCCCCTTCTCATAAGGAATCTTCACACCACCAATAATCATATCACGTCCTTCTACCAGACGATGAACATCATAACCCATACCTATTCTCATAATATTCCTCTCCATGCATATCCCAAGCCTGCCCGGAATACTGCCTCATTCCTCTACTCTTCCCGCTTCTTTTTCTTGGGAAGGGCATCCATAATACTTCTTCCTTTCCCTTTGGTATATAAAGAACCGTCTCTGCGCACATCCTCCTTTACAGGTCTGCGCTCTCTTTTCTCCACCTGGAAAACATGGCGCTTCTGCTCCTTATTGTCCGGACGTCTGTCCCGGCGTTGCTCTCCTCTGCGGTCATCCCTTCTTCTGCGTTCCTCCCCGTCTCTCTCAAAACGGCGGTCTCTGTTCCCATTTCTGCGCTCGCGGTCCCTTCTGCCTCCATCACGGCGTTCCGAATCCCTTCCACGCTCCGGACGTCTCTCTCTGCGGCGTGGCGGCTCCTCTACGGCGATATCCTCCCCGAGCTCGCCCACATAACCTTTTAAGAAAGCTGCTGCCATGTCCAGTGCATCCACGCCTTCCTCTTCCATTTTCTTACTGATAAATTTCTTCATCAGCTCAAAATCCTCGCTCCCACGATTTAAGAGCGCATCCGCAATGGCCTTCTCCGCCTTTACGCGCATCACCTTGGATGCGGTAGGTAATGTCTTTTCCTCGATAGTGGTATGGCAGACCCTTTCAATTTCACGAAGCTTATAGATTTCCCTGCCACTGATAAAGGTAAAGGAACGCCCGGTTTTTCCTGCACGCCCCGTTCTTCCGATACGATGCACATAGTACTCAATATCCTGGGGTAAATCGTAATTGATTACCGCCTCCACATTGTCTACATCAATTCCTCTTGCTGCCACATCCGTAGCAATCAAAATATTGGTAGTTCCGTTTCGAAAACGTCCCATGGCTACATCTCGCTGATACTGGGACAAATCTCCGTGAAGCCCCTCTGCCTGAAAATCCTTCTCCTTCAAAAGTCCGGTCAGCTCATCCACCTTCTTCTTGGTATTACAGAAAATCAGACACAGCTTTGGCTGATAGTATTCTAAAATGCGGATGGTGGCCGCATCCTTATCCTGATTCTTAATCCGGTAGTACCGCTGGGATACCAGAGGAATGGTCAGCTCCCTGGCTGCCACCTTTACCAGCTCTGCATCCTTCTGGAACTTGCCTGTAATCTCTAAAATAGGTCTTGGCATGGTCGCCGAGAAAAGTGCGGTCTGGTGCTCGTGCTGAAGCTCTCCCAAAATAAGCTCCATATCCTCACGAAAGCCCATGTTCAGCATCTCATCCGCCTCATCCAGTACCACCATCTTCACGTCATCCA
>CAZOSU010000203.1:0-5352 GCA_964582515.1 uncultured Acetatifactor sp.
GGAAACCAAAGCCACACGCCTGCAACGCATTCCGGAAGATAAAAATCATTCCCAGCGGGATAAAGAATGCACCACAGATTAAAATATATGTCCGGGCATATCCTAAAACCACATCCACATCCTCTGTTACGAAGAGGCGGATAATATAAGGCAGTATCTGATATATCACCCCATAGATAACTACAGCATATATTCCCGAAAGAATATTGGCATACTTCACACCCTTACCAATACGGTCCAAATCATTGATACCGCGGTTCTGTGCACAATAGGTTGCCATGGTGGAACCCATCGCCATAAAGGGCTGGGTCACCAGCTGCTCCACCTTGCAGGATACGGAATAGGATGCCACCACCGTAGAGCCTAAGAGATTCAGGGCACTCTGCACCAAAATGGTTCCCACCGCCGTGATGGAAAACTGCAGCGCCATAGGAACACCGATAAACAGCTGCTTCTTCACCCGGTCTGCCTCCAGACGGAGATGGTACTTTTTAATGTGCAAAAGCTCTACTTTTTTCACAATATAAATAAAGCATAAAATACCCGATACAGCCTGGGAAATAATGGTTGCATATGCAGCTCCTGCCACTCCCATATGTCCATAGACAATCAGTACATAATCCAGCACGATATTTACTACCGAGGAAATCACCAATAAAACCAAAGGCACCACACTATTTCCGATAGCACGCAGGATACTTGCCTGCATATTGTAAAGTACACTAAAACCAATACCTGCACAAATAATGATGATGTACTCCTTTGTCATGGCAAAAATATTTTCCGGCGTATTCATAATATGCAAAAGACTGTCCATAATACTGATACTAAAGGCAGTCATCACCACCGTCACAATGATTGCAAGCACTGCCGCACTGCCAATACTCTTTTTCATCCCCTCCTTATCGCCTGCACCATACCTCTGGGCCGTAAGCACGGTAAAGCCGGTAGTCAGTCCCTGGGTAAAGCCCAGAATCAGAAAAGTGATGGAGCCTGTGGCACCCACTGCCGCCAAAGCATCCACACCTAAAAAACGTCCTACAATGATGGTATCTGCCATACTGTAGAACTGCTGAAAAATATTACCTATAATAAGGGGAATAATAAATCTAATAATCAGCTTCAAGGGACTTCCCTTGGTCATATCAAGTTCCATTTCCATATCCTCCTTTTCACGTATAGAGACGATATACGCTTTGCAAATCTCCCTCTGATTAGCGGTCGTCAAATGCTCCTTCGCACAGGCATCATGCCATTTTCCTCATAGTCACAACATACAAGCAGACAGGATAAACACCCTGCCTGCACAATTCCATATCGTCTAGTGTTTCGGTTTCTGAATAACTGCACCCTTCACATAGGATTTTTGTTCTGTGCTATCAGGATTTAAAACCGAAGCACTAGTCTGCGTCCTCAACATCCACTTCTGTTATACCCTCTGAACCGATGTCCAGCATGTTAACAGTTCTCCGCTTCAATCTTGCCTCCTCGGACTGCTGTAACAAAAACTCCTTAATAGGTCTTCCATTCTTAATATGGAGAAGCTGGAGCTTGGGGTGCGTGGTGTCACCGGTAAAGCAGGTGATTGTAGAAAGACCGAACATACGCTCCAACAGGGTGGCAGACATTTCCACATCCTGTACCTTGTACATATAGCAGTCGTTCTCAACCACTCTTAAGAAGCCTTCCTTAATGGTAATCCTCTCCTCTTGAAGCGTATATTTGGTAAATGTAAACGGCAATCCTAAGAATACCCAACGTTTTCTCTCCACAAATTCCATAGCCATACTGCGCCCTCCTTTGTTATCCTACAGCTTAACTTAAGCCTATCATACTCGTTTTTCCACTCAGATGCAATAAAATTCTTTGCACATACGCCCTCTATGTGGTATGATGTTTTCAAGAAATATGTCGAGGAGGGATTCCCGTGACAGCAAAAGAATGTATTAAGGGTCGCCGCAGCATCCGTAAATTTAAGGAAGAGGCGGTATCCCACGATTTAATTGCAGAAATCGTGGAAACAGCAAGCTATGCCCCAAGCTGGAAGCATACCCAGATTGTCCGCTATATTGCTGTAGAGGGTGAGAAGAAGGCATTATTATCCCAGTGCACTTCCGCTTATCCCCACAATGGTGAAATCATCGCACAGGCACCTATGTGTATGGTAGTTACTATTATTAAAAACCGAAGCGGCTTTGAACGTGACGGTTCATACTCCACCCACCGTGGTGAGGGCTGGCAGATGTATGATGCCGGCGTAGCAAGTGAGGCACTTTGTCTGGCTGCTTATGAAAAGGGTCTTGGTACCGTTATTATGGGCATTATCGATGACGATAAAATCGCCCAAATCTTAGACGTACCCGCAGACCGTGAGGTTATCGCCCTGATTCCTATGGGATATCCTGACGAAGAACCGACTGCTCCTCGCAGAAAGCCTGTAGAGGAATTATTGTCATTCCAATAATCAACAAACAGATATAAGTCGGAGAGCTCTACTCTTCGACTTTTCTTTGGGAAAAGAGCATTTTAGGAGGATAAACACATGAGACATCTGATGAGTCCACTGGACTTCACAACCGAAGAATTGGAAAAGCTTTTCAGCTTAGCTAACGACATTGAAAATAATAAGGCAAAATACGCCCATGCCTGCGACGGCAAGATTATGGCTACCTGCTTCTACGAGCCCAGCACCAGAACACGTCTTAGCTTTGAATCTGCCATGATTCGCCTTGGCGGTCAGGTTATCGGCTTTTCCGATGCAGGCTCCTCTTCCGCTGCAAAGGGCGAGAGCGTTTCTGATACTATCCGGGTTATCTCCGGCTATGCGGATATCTGCGCCATGAGACATCCCAAGGAGGGTGCACCCATGGTAGCCATGGAGAAATCCCTGATTCCGGTCATCAATGCCGGTGACGGTGGTCATCAGCATCCCACCCAGACCTTGACCGACCTTTTAACCATCCGTTCCTTAAAAGGGTGCCTGTCCGGCTTTACCATCGGTCTTTGCGGTGACCTTAAATTTGGCCGTACCGTGCATTCCCTTATCAACGCACTGGTACGCTACGATAATATCAACTTTATCTTCATCTCCCCGGATGAATTAAAGATACCGGATTATATCATTGAGATGCTGAAAAACAAGAACATTCCCTATGAAGAGGTAAACAGTCTGGACGAGGTAATGCCCCGCCTTGACCTTCTTTACATGACCCGTGTGCAGAAGGAACGCTTCTTTAACGAGGAAGATTACGTACGTCTGAAAAATTACTACATTCTGGATACCGAGAAAATGCAGCTGGCCAAGCCGGATATGCTGGTGCTCCATCCCCTTCCCCGTGTAAATGAAATCTCCGTGGAAGTGGACAATGACCCAAGAGCGGCATACTTTAAACAGGCAGAATACGGTGTGTATGTTCGTATGGCGCTGATTCTCACACTACTTGAGCTGGTATAGGAGGTAAAAACATGTTAAATGTAGGACAGATTGAAGAAGGATTTGTATTAGACCATATCAAGGCAGGAAAGAGCCTGTCCATCTACGAGCACCTTCAGCTGGACAAGCTGGATTGTACCGTAGCGATTATCAAAAACGCCCGTAGCGGCAAAATGGGGAAGAAGGATATCTTGAAGGTGGAATGTGACATTGACCAGTTAGACTTAGATGTTCTTGCTTTCATTGACCACAATATCACGGTAAACGTAATTAAGGACTGTGAAATCGTAGAGAAGAAGGTACTGGTATTACCCAAGACCATTAAGAATGTAATCAAATGTAAGAACCCCAGATGTATTACCTCCATTGAGCAGGAGCTTCCCCACATCTTTGTTCTTGCTGATGAGCAGAAGGAAGTATATCGCTGCAAATACTGTGAAGAGAAAAACACCGAGCGCTTCTAAACTGGCGGAGGTGGTTTATGCAACAGATATTTGAAGCCATTAACAGCTTTTTTACGTTTGTTACGCCGGTGTCAGATTTTTTATGGGATTTTCCCACCAATATCTCCTGGTATGCAAGCATTCCCATTCTGGGTAACTTTTCCCTGGCAATTATTTTGCTGGTGGGTTCCGGTATCTACTTCTCCATTCGTACCGGATTTATCCAAGTGACGCATTTTAAAAAAGGAATTCAGCTACTGACCGCAAAGAAAAAAGAGGAAACAGGTATCTCCTCTCTGGCAGCCTTCTTCCTAAGCTCCGCCATGCGTGTAGGTCCCGGCAACATCCTGGGTGTCACCGGTGCTATCAGTGTGGGTGGTCCGGGCGCAATCTTCTGGATGTGGGTTTCCGCCTTCTTCGGTATGGCAACTGCATACGTAGAAGCCGTATTGTCCCAGATTTTCAAGGAAAAGAAAGGGAATGAATTCATTGGCGGTCTGCCCTTCTATGGTCAGAAGCTTTTAAAGAATAAGGCATGGGCCGGTATCGCACTTTCTTTGATGTACATCATTTATGCCATGTGCTGTCTTCCGGCGCAGGGCTTTAACGTAGTAAGCTCTATCGGAGAAATGGCAGAAATTGTCACCGGCACCACCATCTCCACCACCTCTGTTTTTTACTATGCGGTGGCTGCGCTGATTATTCTTGCAACCGCAGTGGTTGTCTTTAAGGGAATTAAGCGGGTAACTAAGGTTACTGACAAAATGGTACCTGTAATGGCTGTGGTATATATCGTCACAGTATTACTGCTGGTATTTATTAACTTTAAGAGTATTCCTCTGTTTTTTGCATCCGTATTTGGCGGAGCCTTTACTCCGCAGGCCATCTTCGGTGGCGTGTTCGGTACCGTACTGGCACAGGGTGTAAAGCGGGGACTTATGAGTAATGAGGCAGGTCAGGGTACCATCACCATGGCTGCCGGTGCCGCAAGCTGCGAGCATCCCTGTGACCAGGGAATCGTACAGTCCATCGGCGTATTTCTCGATACCATGGTTATCTGTACCTTAACCGGATTCATTGTAGTGATGGCACATCTCTGGACCGGAAGTGACCCGGAGGGGTGGCTATCCATGGACAGATTACCAAAGTTTCTGGCCTCCGCCGCAGAGCTTACTCCCGGCACCTCTCTTAATCCGGTGGTGATGTTTTTACTGACTCTTTGCTTTTGCTTATTTGCCTACACCTGTCTGCTTGGTATGATTAGCTTCTCTGAAATCGCTGCTAACCGTATCAGCCGCAAGAGAGGCTTTTTAAATGGAATTCGTATCCTTGGGCTGTTTATCGCCGCCTTCGGAATCCTCTGCTCCATGGCAGGGCTTGACCTTGGCAACCTTTGGGCCATTTCCGATTTAGGGAATATCCTTATCGTATTTGCCAATATCCCACTGCTGTACCTGGGCGCAGGGTATGTGATTA
>CAZOSU010000204.1:0-4096 GCA_964582515.1 uncultured Acetatifactor sp.
ATATATGGACCAGGTAACCACCTTTATGGATGAGAAGCTAAAGCCGTCTACCAGATATCCCGGCGAGGATAAGATTCTTACCAAGACCATGATTAATAATTATACCAAGAACGATTTGATGCCGCCGCCGGTGAAGAAGAAGTATTCTAAGGAGCATGTGCTTCTACTGATTTTTATTTACTATTTCAAGGGCGTGTTGTCCATCAATGATATTCATGCAGTATTGAAACCCCTTACGGATAAGTATTTCCACAATGAGGGTGATTTTAATCTGGAGGATGTGTATAACGAAGTCTTTGATATGGAACGGGCGGAAGTAGATTCTCTTATGGAGGATGTCAAAAAGAAGTATACGGAGGCCTGTGGTACCTTTGAAAATGCACCGGAGGAGGACAGGGACTTTTTGCAGAAATTCTCCTTTATCTGTATTCTGGGATATGACGTATATATAAAGAGACTCCTTATTGAGAAAATGATTGATGAGTTTGGACTCCATAATAAGGAGAATAAAGAATAATGATGTCACTGATGGATTTGCATACCCACACGATAGCCAGCGGTCACGGCTATAGTACTTTAAAAGAAAATATTGAGATGGCGAAGGAGCGGGGGCTGAAGGTGCTTGGGCTCAGCGAGCATGCGCCCGGGATGCCCGGCGGTCCTCATATGATGTTTTTCTGGAATTATAAATGTATTCCCAGACAGTATGGTGAGCTTCGCCTGATGTGTGGTGTGGAGGCCAATATCTGTGATTTGGATGGAAGGCTGGATGTGGATGACTTTACGTTAAGCCGTATGGATTATGTAATCGCAAGCATGCATACTCCCTGTTTAAAGAGCGGTACAGCGTTGGAAAATACCAGGGCGGCCATTGGAGCCATGCAAAATCCCTATGTCACTATTTTAGGCCATCCGGATGATTCCAGATTTCCCTTAGAGTATGACCTTCTGGTAAGAGAAGCGGTAAAAGCCAAGGTGGTTTTGGAGGTGAATAATTCCTCCCTTCATCCCCTTGCGGCAAGGCAGGGGGCCGGAGAAAATATCAGGGAGCTGCTTTTAAAATGTAAGGAGTATGGCTGTCCTATTATTGTGGGCTCAGATGCACATACCTGCTACGCTATCGGGGATTTTACCGAAGCAGAGGCGGTTTTGTTAGAGCTTGCGTTTCCGCAGGAGCTGATTGTGAATAAATCCCTGGACAGACTTAAGCTAATAGAAAATCCGGGAAATGTATTGAAATAAACGGGAGGTAGATTATTATGAAGGATTGTAATTGTGGATATTGTATGAGAGGCGAGCTTTTAGAGAAGTTCGGTATTTTTATTTGTGAGTTAGAGGTCAGCAGTCTGATTTTATTCAAGGAGCAGAGTAAGCCCGGCAGATGTATCGTGGCTTACAAGGACCATGTCAGCGAAATCGTGGACATTTCCGATGAAGAGAGAAATGCGTTCATGGCAGACGTGGCAAGAGCTTCCAGAGCCATTCACGCAGCGTTTAAGCCAAATAAGGTTAACTATGGTGCATACGGCGACACAGGATGCCATCTGCACATGCACCTTTGTCCCAAGTATGAGGGCGGGGACGAATGGGGCGGCATCTTCCAGATGAATCCCGGGAAAGTGTATTTGACGGATGCTGAGTACGCAGAGATGATTGAGAAAATTAAAGCTAATCTATAAAAGTTAGTCAAGAATGGGGCCGGTGATGGTATATATTTCGTTTTAAGACCCTTGAAAACCATCAGCACCTTGCGAGTTTTTTCGAGCCTGGTACTGCTACGTTTTTCACGGAACGAGAGTGTGTCTAAAAAAGACATATATACCATCACAGGCCCCATTCTTTAAGTAAAGTCAGGCCTCTATTTCAGAGTCGCTGCCTTTTCTGCAAAGGAGGTATTTACAAGGTCCTCATAAGGAACCTTTTCGGGAAGCTCGCCTGCCTCTGCCAGAATATTCTGCAAAAGGTCGAAGGCATCCTCCGTAAATATGAGGTCAGCTTTCCAGGAATCCTGTTCATAGTAACGGGTTACAATGGTAGTAATGGTAGCAAGGTCCGTTTCTGTAAACTGGGGAGCAATCACTGCGGCGATTTCCTCCGGAGTATGACTCTGCACATAGAGCATACCCTTTTGCAGTGCATTGGTGAAGGACTGAATCAGCTCCGGATTCGTTTCAATAAAGCTTTTTCTGGCAGAGAATGCGGTGTAGGGAACATAACCGGAATCCTCACCCAGAGAGGCTACCACATAGCCGTCCCCCTTTGCTTCCAGCGCTGTAGCGTGGGGCTCGAATTCCACGGTGAAATCTGCATCGCCACCACTGAAGGCAGCTGCGGTAGAGCCAAAGTCAATGCTCTGGTCGATATTTACATCTGTTTCCGGGTCAATTCCCTGCTTTTTCAGGATATATTCAAATACCATCTGGGGCATGCCGCCGGCTCTGCCACCAAGGACATTCTTTCCCTTTAGCATATCCCAGGAAAAGTTATCAATGGGCTCTCTGGACACCAGAAAATTGCCGGCTCTCTGGGTCAGCTGTGCAAAGTTTACCACATAATCCTCCGCACCGCCTGCATAGGTGTAGATGGTGCTTTCGCTTCCCATGAAGCCGATATGGGCTTCTCCCGTAAGGACTGCCGTCATGGTCTTATCAGCCCCAAAGCCTGTGACAAGGGTTAGGTCAATGCCTTCTTCCTCGAAATATCCTTCTTCAATGGCAACATACATGGGAGCATAGAAAATGCTGTGAGCTACCTCGTTTAAGGTAACCTGCGTAAGCTCTGTGGCAGTGGCCGGCTTCTGGCCACAGGCAACAAGAAAGCCCACACATATGACAAGCACCATGGAGAGGGATAGTAGTTTTCGTGAAAAGCGTTTCATTTCGAAAACCTCCAATTTATCGTGATGCTATATCATATGGTGGACCTCTGTAAAAGGTTCTTTATCTGAGCTGAATATTTTTCAGCGCCCAAAGCCGGAGAGCTTTGGCGTTGGTACTGATTTTCTCTAAGGAATCCAGTATTTTCTCAAAGGTGGCCTGCTCTGATTTGTCGATATATCCGTCTTCGGAGATGGATATCAGGGAGGCACGTAAGGCATCGATATCCTTTAAGGAGCCTAAAACCTTTAGGGCAAGGCGGTCAAAATCATCGATGGTAACCTCGCGTACACTGTTTTGCCCGATGGGACATTCTCTTGCGCAATAGGAGTTACATAGCTCCGGTGTATTGTATGCCGCTGCCATTGCCTTTACTTCCTCAGGATAAGGAGCAATGGTGTCCAACTCTATTCTGGCAAGCCTGGTTCGGTCGATACCGATTAATTCTGCGGCTTTTTCACGACTGGAAAAGTCCGGATTGTTTTCCCCTGCCTCGCATCGTGCTAAATAATACATGTTATTGGCAGCTTTCGTAGCTTTTTTACTCATGACATCATTCTCCCCTGCTTGTATAATACAACTAACGCTACTAGTTTAAACCAGTGAAGTGGATTTGTAAAGTTATCGTTGTGGGAAAATGAGTATTTTTTATAAATTGGTTGAGTAGTAGTGGAAAATTTGGTAGAATACATATATCAGTTTGTTGGATAACAAGAGTGGAGGAAAAAAATATGGGTTTAATTGAAGCTGCAAAAGAAACAGTCAGTTCGCTGCTTGGAGATCAGTGGCGAGAGTATTTCTACTGTGATTCCTTATCGGATGACGTTTTGGTGATTAAGGGACAGAAGCGTGTCAATAAGGGAAAGTCCAGCAATACCAAGGGAGCTGATAACATCATCTCCAACGGTTCCATCATTGCGGTAAATGAAGGTCAGTGTATGATTATCGTGGATCAGGGCGAGATTGTAGAATTCTGTGCAAATCCCGGCCAGTATGTTTACGATACTTCCACAGAAGCCACGATTTTCTATGGCGATCTGGGAACAAATGTGAAAAGTACAGTAGAAAATGCAATTAAAAGATTTACCTTTGGTGGCGATACGGCCAAGGACCAGAGAGTTTATTATTTCAACTTAAAAGAGATTAATGGTAATTTGTTTGGTACTTCCAATCCGGTACCTTTCCGGGTGGTGGACAACAATATCGGTCTGGATGTGGAT
>CAZOSU010000204.1:4106-5343 GCA_964582515.1 uncultured Acetatifactor sp.
CCGTTGCAATGGAGAGTATACCTTCAAGATTATCGACCCGATTATTTTCTATCGCAACGTTTGTGCCAATGTATCGGATAGATATGAGAAGTCCGATATCAGCAGAACCATGAAGGCAGAGCTTTTAACAGCTCTCCAGCCGGCATTTGCAAAGATTTCTGCAGCAGGGGTACGTTACAGTGCAGTAGCAGCCCATACTACAGAGCTTACCGAAGCATTAAAGGCGGAGCTGTCTGAAAAGTGGAGTAAGCAGCGTGGTATCGAGATGGTATCCTTCTCCATCAATAGTATGAAGGCATCTGAGGAAGATGAGCAGATGATTAAGGATTTACAGAAGACAGCCGTTCTTCGTAATTCCAATATGGCGGCAGCTACCCTGGTGGGGGCACAGGCCGATGCTATGAAGGCAGCAGCATCCAATACGGCTACAGGACCTATGATGGCCTTTACCAATATGAACATGGCTACCCAGGCTGGTGGCATGAATGCACAGCAGCTGTTTAACATGGGCGGACAGCAAAGTGACCAGCAGGCAGATAATAGTGCAATGGGCTTTGGCGGCGGAATCTTCCAGAAGCCTGCAGCGCCTGTTCTTGGCTGGACCTGCATTTGCGGTAAGGGGGACAACCGCGGCAAGTTCTGTGAGGAATGCGGAGCAAAGAAGCCGGAAGCGGCTGGCTGGACCTGTACCTGCGGCAAGGAGAATACAGGCAGGTTTTGCCCGGAATGTGGGGCAAAGAAGCCGTCTGGAGCACCGATGTATAAGTGTGACAAGTGCGGATGGGAGCCGGAAGATCCTAAGAATCCTCCCAAATTCTGTCCGGAATGTGGAGACGTATTTGACGAGTCAGATGTAAAGTAAAAACAAATTCACGGCTGGCGGAGCGGGAACTCCGCTAGCTGTGCATAAAAGGTATGTATAATCTTATGGGCGAAGATAAACAAAAGATAATCGAGGAACTTACCAGGGAGCGGCAGAAGCTGCAGGCATTTATCGAACTGTCGGATGATGCTTATTTTGAGTATTATTTTGATGAGGACAGAATAGAATTTCTTCAGAAAAAGAATACGGTTACGGAGTATGTACAGGAAATTCGGAATTACTCCCAGATGCTGGGAGAAAAATACGGTATCAGCAATCAGATGAAGGATGGTCATATCCAGCAGATGCTTCGCCAGCCGGAGGCAAGCTTTGAAATCCGCGTCTGTGGGTCGGATATGAAATACCACTGGCTCA
>CAZOSU010000205.1:0-5331 GCA_964582515.1 uncultured Acetatifactor sp.
ACCGACAACCAGAAGCCTTACAAGCAGAGAAAGGTTCGTATCTTAAATGGTGCACATACCTCCTTTGTACTTGCTTCTTATCTTTGCGGCAATGATTTAGTAAAGCAGTCCATGGATGATGAGGATGTGAAGAGCTTCATGATGAAGACCATCTATGATGAAGTAATTCCTACCCTTACCTTACCGGAAAATGAGTTAAAGGAATTTGCTGAGGCAGTGGTTACCCGTTTCAACAACCCTTATGTAAAGCATGCCCTCCTTTCCATCTCTCTTAACTCCGTATCTAAGTGGAGAGCAAGATGTATGCCAAGCTTCTTAGGCTACATTGAGAAGACCGGTAAGTTACCTGTACATTTAACCTTCTCTTTAGCTGCACTTATGGCATTCTATACCGGCAGCGAAATCAGAGATAAGGCTTTAATCGGACACAGAGACGGTCAGGAATATAACATCATGGATGACATGGCTGTTTTAGAGTTCTTCCGCGACAACAGCGGCAAGGCTACCGCAGAATTCGTATCCGCATTCCTTGGCAGAGAGGACTTCTTTGGTCAGGACCTTAACAAGGTTGAGGGCTTAACCGATGCGATGGTAGCTTACTTAGACGATATCAAGGCAAATGGTATGAGGGCTGCATTATGCAAAATTTCTTAAAGATTAATGACAATGACAATGTTGTAGTTGCCCTGCAGGAGCTTCCTGCAGGCACTGCCATTACTTTAGAAGACGGTGTGACCGTTACTGCCACAGAGGATATTCCTGCAGGCCACAAGATGGCTGTCTGTGATATTGCAGAGGGCAGTGAGGTCATCAAGTATGGTTACCGCATCGGTAATGCCAAGGAGGCGATTAAGACCGGCGCGTGGATACATACCCACAATGTAAAGACCGCCTTAGGCGACCTTTTAGAGTACACCTATGACCCCACTCCCGTAGAGGAGACCGAGACCGAGGATGTGACCTTTATGGGCTTTAACAGACCGGACGGTAAGGTAGGTGTTCGTAATGAAATCTGGGTAATCCCTACCGTTGGCTGTGTAAACAACGTGGCAACGGCTATTGCAAAGAAAGCAAATGCATTTGTAAAGGGCTCTGTAGAAGAGGTTATCGCATTTCCTCATCCTTACGGCTGCTCTCAGATGGGAGATGACCAGGAGAATACCCGTAAGATTTTAGCAGATTTAATCAATCATCCCAATGCAGGCGGTGTGCTTGTGCTTGGTCTTGGCTGTGAGAACAGCAATATTGATGTATTAAAGCCATACATCGGTGATTATGATGAGAAGCGTGTGAAGTTTATCGTTTCCCAGGAGGTGGACGATGAGATTGAGGCTTCCGTAGAGGCGATTAAGGAGCTGATTGATTATGCGGCAGGCTTTGAAAGAGAGCCTATCAGTGTAAGCAAGCTTATCATCGGTATGAAGTGTGGCGGTAGTGACGGCTTGTCCGGTATTACTGCAAATCCTTTGGTTGGCCGTTTCTCCGATATTCTTATCTCTAAGAAGGGAACCACCATTTTAACAGAGGTTCCGGAGATGTTTGGTGCGGAGACCATCTTAATGAATCGTTGTGCTAACGAGGAATTATTTGATAAGACCGTGGACCTTATCAATGACTTCAAGAACTATTTCAAGAGCCACAATCAGACCATTTATGAGAATCCATCACCGGGTAACAAGAAGGGCGGTATCTCTACCTTAGAGGATAAGTCCCTTGGATGTACCCAGAAGTCCGGTAGCGCACTGGTAAAGGGCGTACTTGCATATGGTGAGACCGTGAAGACTCCCGGTCTTAACTTACTTTCCGCACCGGGCAATGACCTTGTAGCGGCTACTGCACTTGCAGCCTCCGGCGCGCATATCGTACTGTTTACCACGGGACGCGGAACGCCGTTTGCTTCCCCGGTTCCTACCATGAAGATTTCTACCAATTCCAGACTGGCAAATAAGAAGTCCAACTGGATTGACTTCAATGCAGGTGTGCTGGTGGAGGATAGTACCATGGCAGAGCAGGCACAGGCACTCTTTGATTATGTGGTGGCTGTGGCATCGGGCGAGAAGGTGTGCAGCGAGGCAGCAGGCTTCCATGATATGGCAATCTTTAAGCAGGGTGTGACCTTATAATTTTATATGAAAAATGAGATGGGGTAGGTCCTAGCCTACTCCATTTTTTAAAGGAGAAGAACAATGCTGGATAATTTAATCGAAGCTTATGAAGTATTAGCAGATGGTGAATATGAAGCCTTGAAGGATTTGGTAGATGGTTTGAAAACACTGCCCAGAACTTCGGAAGGAGTGTTTGATTTTGCATCACAGGGCATTGATGTATGGGAGGCAGCAAGATATGCGTATCCTGTATATTGTGCTTATGAGACCCAGTGTAACAAGAAGGAGGGTTATCCGGACCTTATAAAGCAGCTTCGCAGCTGGGATAAAATCGTGGCAAATGATTTTACGGTAGAGGTATCCGCGGAATATATGGATATGCTGATTAGCACCATCGAGGTAATGAGCCCTGAGATTTATGAGTACTATCGTGAGGTGGTGGAGATTTACAGAGCGGTAACAAGGAAGGTGATTGATACCTTTTTTGCAGAGGGCAGCTTTGGAGAAGCCGGCAGTGTAGCGGATGAGATGATTCAGAACGCTATCGTCAGAGGCTGTGAAATGGACATACTGCTTTCTGAGAAATATATGAAGTATGTAAGCACACAGGAGGAAGAGTAATGGAGATTATTTGTTTACTGCATACTGCCAGAAGTGCAAGTATTGAAATCAAGGATGGGGGACGTTATTTTGCCACCCGTAGCTATCAGATTTATGTAAATGGAGAATACAAAAAGGATACGGATACTACCATTACCACTATTTATGGTCTGGAGCCGGATGCAAAGCAGCTTGTAGAGGTCTATGCAGACGGAGAAAAGGTTGGACAGGTGTCCTTTAAGACGGATTATGAGTTTGTAACCTTGAATGTAAAGAAGTTTGGCGCCAAGGGAGATGGCGTGCAGGACGATACTCACTTCATCCAGGCAGCTATTATGGCTTGTCCCGAGGCGGGACGAGTGCTGATTCCGGAGGGAACCTATAAGATTACCTCCCTGTTCTTAAAGAGCCATCTTCGTCTGGAGCTGGCAAAGGGGGCAGAGCTTAAGGCGGATACGGAGAGAACTCATTTTGCCCAGTTCCCGGGCACCATCCAGAGCTATGATGAGACCGATGAGTATTATCTGGGTACCTGGGAAGGAAATCCCCTTCCTATGTTTGCAGGAATTATCTGCGGCCTGAATGCAGAGGATGTGGTAATTTACGGTGAGGGTACCATCAATGGTAACGCTTCTAAGGAAAACTGGTGGAACAATCCCAAGGTAATGCGTATTGCCTTCCGTCCCAGACTGTTCTTTATCAGTCATTGCAAGAATGTAACGCTACAGGGAGTGAAGTTCTGCAATTCCCCTTCCTGGACCTTGCATCCATTCTTTAGTGATGATTTAAAATTTGTGAATGTAGTAGTGGAAAATCCTGCTGACTCACCAAATACCGACGGTCTTGACCCGGAGAGCTGTAAGAATATCGATATTATCGGTGTACGCTTCTCTTTGGGAGATGACTGTATCGCCGTAAAATCCGGTAAGATTTATATGGGTAAGAAATTTAAGCGCCCCACTGAGAATGTTATGATTCGTCAGTGCCTGATGGAAAATGGTCACGGTGCTGTAACTTTAGGTAGTGAAATTGCCGGAGGTGTGGTAAACTTAACGGTAGAGGATTGCTTCTTCCGCCATACGGACAGAGGTCTGCGTATTAAGACCAGACGTGGCCGTGGCAAGGATGCTATCTTAAGTAATATCGTATTCCGCAATCTGACCTTGGACCATGTAATGACCCCATTAGTAGTAAATGCATTTTATTTCTGTGACCCGGATGGAAAGACGCAGTATGTACAGTCCAGAGAGCCTTATCCGGTGGATGATAAGACGCCGGTGGTGAAGAAGATGATTTTTGAGAATCTGACCTGTACCAACTGTCACGTGGCAGCGGCCTATATGGAAGGTCTCCCGGAGCAGAAGATTGAAGAAATCGTTATGAAGAATATCTCCATCAGCTATGCAGAGAATCCAAAGTACGATGTACCTGCCATGTCCGAGGGCGTGGAGAAGAGCAGTAAGCGTGGCTGCGTGGTGAAGAATGTAACTAAGCTGACACTGGACAATGTAACCATTACCGGACAGGAAGGCCAGGCTTATGAGATTAGCGGAGTGGATGAATTGATTGAGTAGTTCCGTCGCGTAGGCTTTTCATAACGAGCACAGGCATGAGGAGAGCGCATGGTCATGAGCAAAGCTTGCGGCGAAGCGGGCTGAAGGAAAACGGATAATATGTAGGAGGAAAACATGCAGTTAGGTATCAGATTACATGACACAAAGAAATTGCCCTTAGAGGGAAGAATCGAGGATGTGAAGAATTTAGGCTTTAAATGCGGTCATTTGGCACTGGGAAAGGTGATTGATGAGTTCCCCACCACCGATGAGGCCATGACTCCGGGACTTGCTATGTACGTGAAGGATGTTTTTGCAAAGAATAATGTACATATTGCAGTGCTGGGATGTTATCTCAATCTGGCAGACCCAAATGAGGAGCAGCTGAAAAAGACGATGCATCGGTATATGGCACACATTCGTTTTGCGTCTTGGCTGGGCTGCGGCGTAGTAGGAACGGAGACCGGATGTCCCAACGAGACATACACTCATGTACCCGAGTGTCACAATGAAGAGTCCTTACAGCTTTTTATTAAGAATCTGAGACCCATCGTGGAATATGCAGAGAAGATGGGAGTTGTACTTGCCATTGAGCCGGTTTGGAAGCATATTGTATGTAATCCTAAACGTGCCCGCCAGGTACTGGATGCTATCAATTCTCCGAACTTGCAGATTATCTTAGATCCTGTTAATCTTCTGGATATCAGCAACTATCAGGACCAGGTGGCTATCGTGGACGAGGCAATCGAGCTTCTTGGAGAGGATGTGGCAATGGTTCACATCAAGGATTTTAAGGTAGAGGATGGTAAGATGATTTCCGTTGGTGCCGGACTTGGCCAGATGGATTATACCTCCCTCATCAAGTTCATGAAAACCAGAAAGCCTTATATCCATGCAACCCTGGAGGATACTACACCGGAGAATAATATCCAGTGTAAGGAATTTATCCAGAAGCTTTATGACGAAGCATAGAATATAGAAAAAGCTGCCCTTTGTGCAGTGCCATATAGCAAATGAATCCCGTGATGGGATGATATGTTTTTTGAAGACCCTTGAAAAACGTCGGCACTTGG
>CAZOSU010000206.1:0-5320 GCA_964582515.1 uncultured Acetatifactor sp.
TGTGGCGGAATAGGCAGACGCAAGGGACTTAAAATCCCTCGGGGGCAACCCCGTATCGGTTCAAGTCCGATCACCAGCATAGAAGCTTCAAGCACTTTATAGTGCTTGGAGCTTTTTGCTTGAGAGATATTTCAAGTTATTTTACAATGAAATTCACAAAAAATATTCCTAAACAAGACAAGTTGTGATAAAATACATAATGATATTTCATATTAAACAAAGAGCACGGAGTAAAAGGTGGGATACGTTATGGCAAGTGTATTGGTAGTAGATGACGCTGCTTTTATGAGACTTACGATAAAACAGATATTAGAGCCGGAAGGATATACTATCGCCGGTGAAGCGGGGAACGGTATTGAGGCGTGGCAGATGTATGCGCAGCTTAAGCCTGATGTGGTGATTCTGGATATCACCATGCCGGATATGAATGGTCTGGAGGCCTTGAAGCGTATTAAGATTATGGATGAGAACGCCAGAATTATCATTTGCTCTGCGCTGGGACAGCATGAGATGGTTGCTAAGGCCATTGAGTATGGCGCACAGGAGTTTATCGTGAAGCCGTTCCAGGCTGCGCGTCTCCTTGCAGCAGTGAGAAAGGTGCTGAGCCGATAAGAAGCATTTTGTAGAGGGTCTGCGGACCCTCTATTTTTTCGGATAGGAGTTATAGATTGAAGGTACTGACCTGCCTTGGATGGGAGGCTTTACAGAAAGAGTGAAAAGATGAAACAGTATGAAACCTTACATTTAGTGAAGCAGGAGGATTTAAATCATCACGGCACCTTATTTGCTGCCCGTGCAGCGGCATGGGTGGTGGAGTCCGGATTTACCACGGCAGCATGCGAGCATGGCAATACGGAGGATATTGTGCTTCGTAATCTGCAGAATATGTCCTTTTTTAAGCCGGTGAAGCCGGGAACAGTGCTGAAGCTTACCGGTAGGGTCGTGTATGCAGGCAGCAGCAGTATGATAGTTGCCGTGACAGCAAAAAATGCAGTAACAGAGGAAGCAGCCATTGAAGCCTATATTACCTTTGTGACGATTGATAAGGAAAACGGTGGTAAGAGAAATCACGGAATTCTGCTGGACGAAGTGGCGGACGAGGAGGAGCGTAAGCTGCGTGAAAAAGCGCAGAGTCTTTTGAGCCAAAGGGTATAGAGATTGGAAACATTTACTGTTGAAAATTGGCGATATATGCGATAAACTAAGGAT
Organism: uncultured Acetatifactor sp.; assembly: GCA_964582515.1. Taxonomy (GTDB): domain Bacteria; phylum Bacillota; class Clostridia; order Lachnospirales; family Lachnospiraceae; genus Acetatifactor. The sequence continues at coordinate 1,210 of CAZOSU010000206.1, forward strand.
GGTATCCTTTGGGATAAATAGAAGATGAAGGGAACTTTCAGATGAAAAGAGTGAAATTGTTTGCAAGTGCATTATTACTTGTCTGTGTTCTTGGCGGATGTGGTGGTTCCGAATTAGAGTCACCTATTCAGAGTGTAGTAGGTGAGCCTATTACCACTCAGGCGCCCAGCGTAGCAATCGATGAACCATCCATTGTGAAGCCTGAGGAGACAGAAGAACCTAGTGAAGTGACGGAGGATGGTAAAGAAAAGGCAGCCACGCCAACCATCGTGGAAAGAGAAGTAGTGGATGGTATGAAGCAGAGTTATCTGACCGGTGAGTGGAAGGACGAGGATGTAGTAAATCGTCGTGCCATGGCAGTTATGATGCCGAATAACAAGGCCGCTATGCCACAGTACGGTATTTCCCGTGCCAGCATCATTTATGAGGCACCGGTGGAGGGACGTATCACCCGTTTGATGTGCTTTATTGAAGATTATGATGATTTAGACCATGTAGGTCCCGTACGAAGCAGTCGCGATTATTATGTATATGAAGCTATGGCATATGATGCTATTTATTGTAACTGGGGACTTGCAGTTCCCTATGTAGAGGATTTGCTTAGGAGTGACCGAATTGACAATGTCAGTGAAGCTGTTGAGGGCATTCACAATCCTTCCGCAGAAGCCTTCGGCCGTATCGAGCGTGACGGATATAAGAAAGAGTACACCGGCTATATGTTTATTGACGGTTATGAGGCGGCGGTAGAGAGGCATGATTATGAGACAGAGTACAGAGATACCTTCGAGCAGGCATTTACCTTCGCGAATGACGGTTGGGAGGTTACCTATGCTGATTACGAGGATGCTACCGTGATTTATCCCGGAAAGGGAAGCAACAAGGGTGGCTATGGTAACTCCAATGCATATTTTGAGTACAATCCTGAGGATGGTCTTTACTATCGTTATCAGTACGACGAGCCACAGGTTGACGAGCTCAATGGTGAGCAGCTTGCAGTAAGCAATGTAGTATTTAAGATTTGTCACGGAGAAGTGCGCGATGCGAATGATTATCTTGCATTTGGTGTACATGGTACCGGTGATGCGTATGTATTTACTGCAGGTAAGGTGATTAAGGCTACCTGGAGCCGCCTTAGTGACACAGGAGCAAATTATTTCTACGATGAGGATGGTAATGAAATCGTCTTCAATCAGGGTAAAACATGGATTTGTAATGTTTGGAAAGAATACTCTGAATATATGGATTGGGAATAGAATTAAATAACACAAAATAACAGCGGTTTTACCCGAGGAAATCCTAAAATTCGGGTAGATACCGCTGTATTTTTGTGTTAAAGTGTGTCTTATGAAAAAGATAAGCGAAAAAAACATCGAACTAATTTTACATGGAAATTTATTGAAAGCCATTGCTGCACTAGCCATTCCTGTGGTGATTAACAGCTTTTTGCAGACGATGTATAATCTGACAGATACTTACTGGTTGGGGAAAATAGGCACGGAGGAGCTGGCAGCCATCAATCTGGTGACACCCTTGCAGAATATCATCATTAATTTCGGAATGGGTATCACTGTTGCGGGAGCGGTGCTGATTGCCCAGTATATCGGAGCTAAGCAAGAGGAGGATGCGCAGGACATGGCGAACCAGATATTCCTCTGCGCCATGCTGTTTTCGATTACCTGTGCTGTGGCATGTTTTCTGGCCACACCGGCTATCGTGAGGTGGTTGGGAGCGGATGGAGAAACCTATGCGCACAGCGTTACCTACCTGCGCATCGTCATCTGGGATATGCCGTTTCTATATTTGGTGAATCTGTTTTCAGCAGTGAATCAGGCTCAGGGAGATACTGTGAAGCCAATGCTTTTGAACTTAATCGGTATCATCTTTAATATGGTGATGGACCCATTACTTATGATTACTTTTGAAATGGGTGTGGCCGGAGCAGCGATTGCCACTCTTTTGGCCAAGGCAATACCTGCTGCTGTCGCATTATGTATTCTGGTACAGGGAAGCGGCATTGTGAAGCTTCGTCCCCGGTATATGCGGATTACAACGGATAAGCTGCGGCTTATTCTGAAAATCGGGCTTCCTACCGCTATTGGAGGCAGCACTATGCAGTTGGGCTTCCTCCTCATGAGTCGTAATGTGTATGCTTTTGGCACACAGGCCATGGCAGCTTATGGTATCGGGAATAAGGTGAATAGTCTGATAACCCTGCCCACCAATGGTATCGGTTCGGCAGTAGCGACCATCGTAGGTCAGAATATGGGCGCTAAACAATCTGAGCGTGCGGAGAAGGGCTATAAATATGCCATGTACATATCTGTTGCATTTTTATTTGTAGGTGGTATGATATTGTCCAGGTCCTTTATTTCCACGGCCATTGTCAGCATTTTCAGTGAGGATGCAGAGGTAATAGCCATGGCGGCGGATTTCTTAAGTATCATGGCCTTTTGTTGCTTTACAAACGGTGTGTATAACTCCACAACCGGACTTTTTCAGGGAACCGGGCATACCGAGGTAACTATGGCTGTGGATGCAACCAGACTGTGGGTGTTCCGTTTCCTGACCCTTTGGTTTTGTCAGGAGGTGCTTTGTCTGGGGGTTAGGAGTATCTGGTTCTCCGTGGTGGTAAGCAATGCGATTTCCGCAGTGATTCTGTACATTTTGTATCGCATGGGAATCTGGAAAAAGGATAAACTAAACATACAAAAGGCAGAGAGTTAGTATGAAAAATTTATTTCGCAAAAAGCGTGTATGGGTGTATATCATACTTGTGGGATTGGTGCTGGTACTGAATGTAGCAGCATGGAATTCTACCGCTTTTTGCGATTTTTATATTAAAAATATTTTCCCTATCTGGGTCAATACCTATGGTAGGCTGACGGGCATTTTCCCCATCTCGCTGGGCGAATACATGCTGGTGGCGGGCGTGATTTGCGTGTGCCTGTTCCCGGTAGCCCTCTTGATGTGCCTGTTTCGTAGGCTTCGAAGATATGCAGTGGGATATCTTCGTTTTTTTGCGTGGGTGTTGGTGAGTGTGTGTTTGGTGATGACCCTGAATTGTACCATCCTTTACCATGCCTCCACTTTTTCGGAGCAGTATCTTCCCAAGGAAATTGCAGAGAGGGAGTACACTCTGGAGCAGCTTATCCAGGTGCGAAACCATGTGGTGGCACAGTGCAACACTTACTCCGGCATGATGGAGAGGGATGCAAATGGGGATATCCTGTACGAGGATGATATGAAAGCGGAAGCCATCAAAGCCATGCAGAAGCTGGGAAAGACCTATGAACAGCTGGATGGCTATTATCCCAGACCAAAGCCCCTGGCAGCATCGGACTTTTTCAGCCAGCAATATATGACCGGGTACTACTTCCCCTTTTCTATGGAGGCCAATTATAATGATGTAATGTATATCATGAATTTTCCGGCAACCATGTGTCATGAGCTGGCCCATCTCAGGGGATATATCTTTGAGGATGAGGCAAATTTTATCGGCTTTCTGGCTTGCGTAGGCTCAGAGGATGTGGTGTTTCAGTATGCAGGCTACTTGAGCGTCTTAAACTATCTGGATAATGATTTTTATAAGGCCATAGGAAGGGATTCCCAGAAGTATCTGGCCCAGGAACGAATATTGACACAGGTGTCAGTGGATAATGTATTCGTGACGCAGAAGGAATGGGACAGAATTAATGCCAAGGCATTGATTGACACGGAGACGGTGGATGAGGTATCGGATACCTTTACGGACACTACCTTGAAGGTAAATGGTGTATCCGATGGTATGCTTAGCTATAATCGAGTGGTGCGTTTACTTTTGCAGTGGTATGATAGTCAGGGATTTTTCGAGGAATAATAGGAAATAAGACCCGTTTTCAAGAAATGTAAGAAAAATTTTAAAAAAGATGTTGACATTTTGGGAGAGCGTGTGTAAAATAGCTTTTGTTGTGACAGAGGAATGATGTTCACCGGCTGATGCAATGCCCATCGAACAATCAGAGATTGTCCGATGAACGCTGACTTGACAATGCAAGTCAACGTACTTGTCTATCAATCAAAGTCCATGCGAAAGCGAGCTTTCGATGTACTTCAATTGACATCCAAGCATTGC
>CAZOSU010000207.1:0-5302 GCA_964582515.1 uncultured Acetatifactor sp.
GCAAAATGAGATCATAGCCTGCCACACCGATAATACCCATATAGAGATATCTTACCCCTGCAAGAAGCTTCTCTCTTATGGTATTTTCCGTCATAAAAATCATCACCAAACCATAGATACACAAAAGCACGGCAAGGGAAAGATAAGACTGGTATATCCCCATACTGAAAGCCAGAAATAATCCACCGGGGACAAATCCCCTTTTCCACTTTTTCACACACCACACAGACAGTACTGCAAACAGAAACGCCATCATGTACCCATCCAGTGTAAACACATAGGCAAAGGTGGAGGCAAGTGCGGGAAATGCCACCAACATCCCACTTACCAACACTACCGCCCAGCTTTGCTCAACTTCCAGAAAGTCAACCAACGCTGCGGCTGCCAGTGCCAGCATAAAAAGGCCCAGAAGCCCAATCAGCCAGGGAACTGTAAAGTAGGAGGAAAACCCACAGGCAATGGTCAGAAACCACCTGCCGGAGGTAATCATGTTCTGGTCGAAATACAGGCTGTCCAAGCCGTCGTGATTAGGAATGTCGCTGAGCATAATCGGTGCATGTACCAGTACCCCTGTCACAAAGGCCGATACAAAGGCCACCTTGCAGTTCTTTTTCATATGAACTTTTAGCCATTCCCAAATCTGTGAAGGATTCCGCATATAATCTCCTTAATAATTCCTAATATACTCCGCAATGGCGGCTGCAATCTTCTCCCTGCCCGCCTCATTGGGATGTATTCCATCCGTAGTATAAAGCAGCCCCTCCGTATATTCTCCCCGGGGATAAAAGTCCGTATATAAATCCAGACATTCCACCTCATACTCCTTTGCAAGCCTGAGAATTGTATTCACATACCCTTCCAGATAGCCACCGCCAAACTCTATATTTTCACAATTGTCGCCCTGCGCATTATACCAGTTGTAGGTAGGTGTCAACAGTATAATCCGCAGCTCCGGAAATGCCTCCTTTAGTACCTCCAGCGAGCTGCGAAGAGCCCCCTCGAAGGTATACATATCATAGGGATTCTCCGGATTATCAATGGGAACACCACCGAAATAATCATTGGTACCATACTCTATAATAAGATACTCCACCTTCTGCATATCAATCCCCGCAAGCTCTTGCAGCACCTCAGGGAAATGCTCCGCCGCCACCTGCCGGATTCTGGCGGATTTTTGCCAGCCGAAATCTTCATAGGCCAATGCATAAGAGAGAGCCGCAAAGGAAATCCCATTCTTTTGAAAGGTATCGCTTTCTGCACGGTTTACCTTGGACAGACAGGTTCCTCCCATGGCTCCATTGTAAACACTTTTCCCCAGCTCCTCTCCCACCAGGCAGGGAACAGAGGTTTCATCTCGACAAAGCCCCACCAGACTGTCTCCCAGAAACAGGATATCCACCTGTGTCCGAAATGCCTCTTCCTGCTTTCTGTATGCAAAAAAACACACAAGCAGCAAAAGCAATGCCGCCACGCCATATGTAATTTTCCATACAACCCGCTTTGTCACCACTCTAAATCTGTCCTCTTTCAACAGTAGCCTTTCCGTTCTCTACCCTGTAAACCAAATCACATTTTTCAATCGTCTGCAATCTGTGGGCGATAATAATAAGCGTCTTTTTACCATGAAGCCGGTTCACCGACTCCATAATTGCAGCTTCTGTATTGTTATCCAGCGCAGAGGTTGCCTCGTCTAAAATAAGCACCTCCGGATTATTATAAAGAGCTCTGGCAATACCGATACGCTGTCTTTGTCCACCGGAGAGGCGGATACCCCTCTCACCGATACCGGTATCAAGTCCCGCAGGTAATGTCTTGATGAATTCATCCAGCTGCGCCTCTTTTAGCACCTCCCAGATTCTTTCGTCATCAATCTCTTCCTCCGGTACACCAAATGCCACATTCTTTCGAATGGTATCGTCCAGCATAAAAATCATCTGGGGAATATAACCAATATTTTTCAGCCAAGAACGATAGTGCTGCTTTACATCTACACCATCCGCATAAATTGTGCCGTTTTGCATCTCCAAAAGCCCCAGAAGAATATCCACAACCGTACTCTTTCCGGCCCCGGAGGTTCCCACAATACCTACGCTGCTGCCCACCGGAATGGTCAGATCTGCATGGTCAAAAATAAGCTTGTCCGTGCCCGGATATGCATATACAATATCCTTCATCTCAATTTTTTCCTTCACCGGAAGCTTCTCCCCGCTGTCCTGTGCAAAAGACATATCCACATGTGCTTCGTCAATTTCATCCTGCAGATTATCACTAACGCCCATAAAGAAGGGCTCAAAATAAGATATATTGTTAATCTGGTTATTCACGCGATTCACACAGGGCAAAAGCACCAACGCAGCAGCAGCAAAGGCAGTAAGCGTGGAAAGCATCTTCTCACTGTCCACCCCTGTCATAACCATGAACAGCATATACCCAACCATAACCGCAACACAGACCGTTTCAATCAACAGTCTGGGCACCTGATTATACAGGCTATACTTTTGCACCGCATCCACATAGCCCTTTCCACATTTCCCATATTCATTTACAAAATATTGCTCCTTACAGGTGATTTTCACTTCCTTAATCCCCTGTACCGTCTGGGAAATCCATTTAAACAGACCGCTGTAGTAATCCTGGTTATCCTCTCCTGCCTTGCGTAAAATCGGCTTCAGTACTACTTTAATCACCACCAGCAATAACACTAACACTACCGCAATCAGAATGGACATAACCACGTCCTTCATAAGGCAGAATATTACCAGAAATCCAAACACGAAAAAATCCGACATCAATGTCAAAAGTGCCAGGATAAGGGCATACATATTATTAACATCCGATGTAATGCTTCTTTGTACCACTGCCGTATCTGCATTTAAATAAAACTCATACCCTCTGCGCAGATAATTTTTCATCATCCGCTCCGAGGTACGGAACTGATTGGTATAAACAAAAGCAAGTGTTGCCTTCTGCTGAAAATATAGAAAAGCGTTTTTGAGAATAAAGGCTCCTATCAGACCCAGCATCACAATGGCGGTAAAACGCGTCTCATCACCACCGCCCAAAAGCAGAAAGGCCTTATTTAACAGTCCCTCCTCATAGATTGCCTGCTTGTCCATCACAAGAGTCACCACGGGAAGAATCATGCTGACCCCCAGTGTTTGCAAGGCAGCACCTATAATCATGAGAAACACAAGTCCTACCATGGTTTTTTTCTGCTTTTTATCCAATAAAACCTTTAGCTTTCTTAAAATCTGTCCCATACACTTCACCTTTTTTCACAACATTATTCATAATATTTTACCACGTTTTACCTATGTTTAAAAGTAAATTGTGATTGTTAAGAAATTCCTAAGAAAATACGGAATTTTGCACTCTTCCGAAAACGAATGACAAGTTCTATACTAGTGTAGATTAGTCAAGGAGGATATTGACATGGAAAAATTAGCAATTCTGGGAGGCACTCCCGTTCGCACCAGGCCAATCAGCTATGGCAGACAATACATTGATGATGCAGACATTCAGGCAGTAGCAGAGACCTTGCGCAGTGATTATCTCACCGTGGGTCCCCGGACAAGGGAGCTTGAGAAAAAGCTTTGTGAAATGACCGGTGCAAAGTACTGCGTGGCGGTAAGCAACGGCACCGCTGCACTGCACATCGCCGCAATGGCCGCAGGTATCGGCCCCGGAGATGAAGTAATTACCACTCCCATCACCTTTGCCGCAAGTGCCAACTGCGCACTGTACGTAGGTGCCAAACCGGTTTTCGCGGATATCAATCCTGAGACCTACAACATTGACCCGGCTTCTATCCGGGCTTGCATCACCGAAAAGACCAAGGCTGTTGTAGCCGTGGATTTTACCGGTCAGGCAGCGGAGCTTGATGAAATCCGTGCCATCTGTAAGGAGCATAATTTAGTCTTAATTGAAGACGCCGCCCACAGTATCGGCACCAGATATAATGGTCAGCCCGTTGGAAGCATCGCTGATATGACTACCTTCAGCTTCCACCCGGTAAAGACGGTTACTGCCGGAGAAGGCGGTGCTGTCACCACCAATGACAAGACCCTGTATGATAAGCTGGTTCTTGCCCATACCCACGGCATCACCAGAGACATTACCCAGATGAAAAACCCCAGCGATGACCCCTGGTACAACGAGCAGGTGGGCTTTGGCTACAATTATCGAATTACTGAATTTCAGGCCGCGCTCCTTATGAGCCAACTGGATAAATTAGATGCCTTTTCCAAGAGACGAAAGGAGATTGTAAGAGCCTATGACGAAGCCTTCGGGGATATCCCACAGCTTCAGATTCAGAAGGAGATACCTTCCTCCGATACTACCCGGCATTTATACATTCTCCGCCTGCATTTAGAGCAGCTTAGCTGTACCAGAAGGGAATTCTTCGATGCTCTCCGCGCAGAAGGCATCAACTCACAGGTACATTACCTGCCGGTTTACTGGCACTCCTATTACGAAGGACTGGGATATCCCAAGGGTCTTTGCCCCGAGGCAGAGAAATACTATCAGGAAAGCATGAGCCTGCCCCTATTCTATTCCATGACAGATGAGGATGTGGCAGATGTCATCCATGCCGTTAAAAAACTTATCGCATATTATGCAAAATAAAAAACGGGAGCTGTTGCAAAAAACAACAGCCCCTATTTTTTATTGAAGCTCATATACACTTACTTTTTCATCTGCTCCTATCAGCAGCTTCCCAGACTCCTCACACAGCTGTGCCACCACACTTCCGGTGGGCACCGCGATGTACCTGCTTCGCAACGACTCAAAATTCTCAATGATATATTCATCATAGCAACAGCTGATTCCAAATCCTACCGGCAGCTCATACAGCACCTGCCAGTCCGTCACAACCGCTTCTCCGTCCACATTATCGCTGAATACCCAAATTACCACATTCTCGTAATTAGGTACATTTTCTGTATTAAGCTCCAGCTTTTCTTCGAATATCTCTTCCCAATACGCCAGCTGCTCCACCCGCTCAGCCCCCTCAAAAGGTATCTGATACTCAGGTAATGTCATACCCTTAATATAATACAGAAAAATACAGAGCACTCCCAGCATCATGGCCTTTTTAAAATACTTCGTCTCCATCAGAGCCACAGCAAAAATGCCTACCGCCATAAAAGTCAGCAGATGCTTACTTCCCTCCTTCATCTTATACATGAGAAGAATAGCAATAATCATGGCAAAGAAGGTAAATGCCAGATATCCATAGAGAAACGCCTTCTTTTTATTCTTTTTAAAAAGCTCCGCCACTGCCTGAAATGCCAAAAGAAGC
>CAZOSU010000208.1:0-5302 GCA_964582515.1 uncultured Acetatifactor sp.
TAAATTACCGGGGAGGTTCCTTAGAGGGAACCAAGCTGTCTGTATCCCTGTTCCCCGGCAATGAGTGCGCCAAGGCCATCATTCAGGCAGGAATCAGGCCGGTGGTATATGACAGTGCCAAGTACAACGGAACGCCCATGAACATTGCGTCCAAGCGTATGTTTGATGCAGCGGGGGTGAAGTATGAGCCTTACAATAGAACCGGCAGAGAAGTATCGATGAAGTTATAAGGATTGGATATTTCATTGAAAAGAGACAGATTTTTGGGAAGAAAATCATATAAGGCACTACTGTTAACCGTAGCTTTGCTGGTGTGCTCTGTACCTTCCTCTTCTTATGCAACCGGCTCCACCCTGCAGCAGATTCAGAAGCAGGAGCAGGTGAAGGACAATCTGGAGAAGGAGAATGAGGAGAACAAGGAGGACCTGAAGGATTTAAAGGGAGAGCAAAAGTCCTTAAAGCAGAAGCTGGAGGATTTAAACAGTGAGCTGGAGACGGTGAGCCAGCGTCTGGCGGACTTAGAGGATCAGATAGAGGCAAAGGAAGCAGAGATTGCCGATACACAGGACAAGCTAGAGGTGGCGCGGGAGACAGAAAGCTGGCAGTATGACTGCATGGAGAAGCAGATACAGTTTAACTATATGCGGGGAGAAAAGAAGATATTTGAAGCCATTTTCTCCGCCGGCAGCTTTGTTAACATGTTGAATCAGGCTGTGTATTTTGAAAGCATCGCCGCTTACAACGCAGAAATGCTGGACAGCATCATTGCTACTAGAGAATACATTGAATCAGAGGAGGCCAGACTTCAGGAGGAAAATGAAGCCCTGAGTATTTTAAAGCTTCTGGCAGAGAATGAGAAAAGCAGGGTAATGGAGCTGATTACTCAGACCAGCAGCTCTATTGCAGATTATGCCGACCAGATATCTGATGTGGAAGCGGATATTAAGGCAAAAGAGGATGAACTAAAACAGGTAGAACAGGATTTGAAAGCCCTTAAGAAGAAGTATGAGGAGGAGCTTGCATTGTCGCAGCTTGCTGCCAATTCTGCCTGGAGGGATATTTCTGAGGTGAACTTTGAAGAGGGTGACAGATACCTTTTGGCAAATCTGATATACTGCGAGGCCGGTGGTGAGCCCTATGCGGGACAGCTGGCGGTGGGAGCGGTGGTAATCAATCGCGTACTCAGTAGCAGATATCCGGATACGGTAGTGGGTGTGATTTACCAGAACAAGCAGTTTTCGCCGGTGCTTAGCGGTCGTCTGGCATACGCACTTGCCAATAATAAAGCCACAGCCAATTGCTATAAGGCGGCGGACGAAGCCATGGCCGGTGTCACCAATGTGGGCAATTGTGTATACTTCCGAACACCGATAGAGGGACTGACCGGTATTTCCATCGGAGGTCATATTTTCTATTAGTCAAAGAAAAAAGATGTTTACAATATAAAATACAGTTATGTGAGGAATGCGTATGGATAGTGTACAGAGAAAAGGCAAAAACAGAATATTTGACTGCGAGCTTCATATCCGTCAGGATATGACGGTAGCATACGCGTCAGAAGGATACTATCAGTTTGTGGACACAAAATCTTCGTTGCCTATAACGGATTTTCTGGGGCCGGAAGCTGTGGAGCTCTTAAAAGGGGTGGATGGCCTGTTAAAGGAGCCGAAGGAGTGTATCACTTCCATAGACAATTTGAATGGAAAAGTACATCATATCTTTTTCCATGTGGAGAATTCCGCCCGTATTGAGGTAGAAGGTGAGCATCTTTATAAGATATATATGTATGATTACAAGCAGTTAAAGGCTCGTAACGACAAGGCGGAGGAATGGCTGGTAAAATATCGTAATTTCTTAAGCTGGTCAAAGCTCTTTTTCTTCGAGTACAATATTAATACAAACAATTTCATTGTGTATAAGTATTCTAATGAGAAGGCAACGATGCTTGTGAATGCCGATTTGGATGAGATGTTCATGAGTAGGAAGGAAAGCGTGAAGCGGGAGTTTTCCGAGATTGAGCAGATGAATCGCTTCGTGACGTATCTGAAGGAAGGAACCATGTCCTTTGAGATGGAGTTTACCAAGTCACGGGGGGAGGGAGAAATCCCTTGCAAGGTGTATGGGGCTCAGATGAGAACGGATTATAATTATATGATTGGCGTGTTCCAGCCGATAAACCAGAGTGAGGAGGAGGAAGAGGAGTACTTCTTAAAGACCTCTTCGAAGGATGCGGCAACCGGTCTTCTTAACAAGAGTGCGGCAGCAGAATTCTCATTGGAGCAGCTTCGCAAAAATGACGGCAAGGTTCGCTGGATTGTAATGATGGATATTGATAATTTCAAATTTATCAATGATACCTATGGTCATCTTTTTGGAGACGAGGTCATCAGCCGGATGGCGACCATTGCCAAGAAAACCTTGGGAAGACGAGGCATTGTAGGAAGATTTGGCGGTGATGAATTCTATCTTTTCATTGACGGGATTGAGGGAAGAGAGGAAATTCGTAATTTCTTAAAGACCATGGTACGCTCTTTCTATTATGAATTTGCGCCGAACTTAAAGGTGACGGCGTCCATCGGTGTATCCAAATATCCGGACGACGGTACGGATTACGAGGTATTGATGAGCAAGGCGGATAAGGCATTGTACATTGCCAAGGAGAAGGGAAAGAATCGCCATATTATCTACGATGAGGAGCTTCATGGTTCTTATGAGCAGAGTGATAAGCATCTGAATGCTGTAAAATACAGTATCTCGAAGGAAAAGAAGACAAAAGCGTTGAGCAAATTCTTCTGTGGACTTACGGTGAAGGGTGTGGATTATCTGAAGGAAGATGGTGTACTGACTGCAGTGTGCCAGGTGCTGGATATTGATGCAATCTCTGTGTGTACAGAGTTCGGACGAAGCTTTGTGTGCGGCAGCGAGAATCATCTTTTGGGACGAAACGGTGTGTTTGGCCTGTTTCAGAATGAAAAGTACCTCAGACTCTTTGGCAAGGATGGTGTGTACGTAGAGAATAAGGCTGCTAAGCTGGTATCCATTATGCCGGATTTGTATATGGAGTTTAAAAAGAGTGATATCGGAGCTACCATCCAGTGTATCGGAAGGGTGGGCGGAGTTCCCCATTCATGGGTATCCTTCAGTGTGCTGGGAACCAGCCGGAAGTGGAATGATTCGGATATCGAGCTTATGACCATAGTGGGAAAGTGTATTTGTAATCTTTTGGACAGAAATGTAAAATAAAAAGACCTCGGGTTCATTAGAGCCCGAGGTTTTCTAATACAGCTTGCAGCTGGTCAAATTTGTCCTTGTGGATGTAAGTGAGAAGAATGCTTAGCTGATATAGGGAGGCGTGGAGCTGGCAGTCGGTTATCATACCGGTTTCGTGGGCATGGGCAAGCTCGTCCAGGTCAACTACCTTGCAGCGACCGTCAGGATATACAATCACATCTGCCAAAAGGTCCGTCATAATCAGTGTGTTTTTTTCTGAATCGAAATCAAATTGGGCAATATCGCAGTACCAATAAAGCAGCGTGCCATCGTGCCGGTAAAACTTACTGATTTTAAAGCCCTTTTGCAGGAAATAGCAGGATGAACCTCTGGCGAAGGTGCTTTTGGGATTTAAAGTCTGCCATTTGGTAATAATATGCTCATCATCCTGGTGAATGATAATATCATCCTTTAGTAAAATGCATTCATCAGGAATATAGCGTTTGCGAAAAATTTGTAGTTTCTCCATGGTGAATTCCTCCTATGCAGTTTTATAGTAAAATACTACTCCAGCGGATGGAAATTTTCAACAAATTAATGGAAAATTCACGAAAAAGGCACTGTTTTGCTAGACTTATTTGGCAAAAATGAGTATAATTTGATTTATGAGAAAAAGAAAAACAGACTACCGGCCTGTGCATCGCGCTATGGCCATGATCAGCCAGTTTGGCATTAATATGATTGTTCCCATCTGTCTGACATCCGCTATAGGGATTTGGCTGGATGAGAAGCTTGGCACCTCTTACTGGATGGTAGTGCTTTTCTTTGTGGGGGCTATCGCCGGATTTCGGAATGTATATATCGTTATGAAGAGCTTTTGGAAATCACCGGAGAAAGAAGAGGCAAAGGAAGTGAAGGAGAGGGAGCAAAGGGATGCTGGAAAGAATCAAAGCACTTAACAGAGCGTTACTGGAATTAATCATAGGGATTTTGTTTCTGGGAGTGATAATCCAGATTGTGGGACTTTTTGTGACACAGGAGCCGCTGAAATTCTCCATCGCCATGTGGCTTGGAGTGGCAGCAGCCATTGCCAGTGCCGTGCATATGTATATATCCCTGGACAAGGCATTGTCCATGGGGGCAGGAGCATACGGGGCAACTACAAAATCATCCATGATTCGTTATTTTGGCTGGGCGCTTTTGTTGGGAAGCATCATGCTGACAAAGATATTAAATCCCATACATGCCTTTATCGGCCTGCTGACGTTGAAAGTAGCGGCGTATTTACAGCCGTTTACTCATAAATTTTGTAATTTTATTTTTCAGGAGACGGACCCGATTCCCCAGGCAATGCCGGATGAGGAGGAATAACCTGAAAAGCTTCTAAATTTCATATGAAGGAGGTGAGAAAATGGGACATGGAATATTGTTATCCAGCGCTGACAACATCGATTTTATGGTGCACGGAATCTTCAAATACAAGTTTTTCGGTCATGAGGTATGGATAACAACGACACATGTGTCGATTTTGTTTGTCATGCTGATTCTGGCGGTATTTGCGATTGCTGCTAACCTTACCATGCGCAAGGCTACGGAAATCCCCGGTGGATTTCAGAATGTGGTAGAGCTGATTGTGGCGAAGCTGGACGGCATGGTGGAAGGTGCGATGGGAAAAGCTGCATCCAGGTACAGAAACTATATTGGAACAGTATTTATTTTTATATTGTTCAGCAATATATCCGGACTTCTGGGTCTCAGACCACCGACAGCGGACTATGGTGTTACCCTTCCTTTGGGTCTGTTGACATTTATTCTGATTCATTTTGCACAGTTTAAATATCATTCCCCTAAGGAAATCTGGGTAGGAATGTGCTCTCCCCTGCCGCCATGGCTGCCAATTTGGTTTGTGGTCAGCCTGATAGGCGAGATTGCAGTTCCGATTTCCCTATCCCTGCGTTTGTTTGCAAACATATTATCAGGAACTGTAATGATGGCTCTGATATATGGCTTGCTGGGATGGATTGCTACCGCATGGCCGGCAGCGTTGCATGTGTACTTTGATTTGTTTTCCGGAGCAATTCAGACATATGTA
>CAZOSU010000209.1:0-5257 GCA_964582515.1 uncultured Acetatifactor sp.
ACTATTTCCAGAAGTATTGCGTCATTGAAGGCTTTTTACAATTATTTGTTTAAGCAGCATCTGGTGCAGGAGGATATTACGGAGAATATCCGCGCACCGAAAATAGAGAAAAAAATTCCGGAAATTCTTACAGTGGAGGAGACCATACGTCTTTTAGAGCAACCAGGGGGAGATTCTCCCAAGGAGCTTCGGGACAGGGCAATGCTGGAGCTTTTGTATGCAACGGGTATCCGCGTATCAGAGCTGATTTCCTTAAGGGTGGAGGATGTGGATATGAAAGCCGGGGTGTTGAAATGTAAGGAACGAAGCATCCCTTTTGGAACCAAGGCAAGAAGAACACTTACCAGATACCTGGAAAATGGAAGAGATGCCATGGTATCTGATTATGAAGAAGCTCTTTTGTTTGTCAATTGCTCTGGAGGCAGTATGAGCAGACAGGGTTTTTGGAAGCTGATAAAAAACTATGCCCGCAAGGCAGGAATTGATGCGGAAATCACGCCCCATACTCTGCGTCATAGCTTTGCGGCACATCTGGTGGAAAATGGTGCAGACCTGCGCAGTGTGCAGGAGATGCTGGGACATTCTGATATTGCCACCACCCAGATTTACGCCAATATGAAGGGCAACCATTTACGAGAAGTATACAAAAAGGCTCACCCGAGAGGGTAGAGCCTTTTTTTAAAAAATTTATTCATAATCTGCAAGGTCATATAATAGTTTTTCAGTATCACTCCAGCCAAGGCATGGGTCTGTGATGGATTTACCGTAGATGCCACCGCCCACCTTCTGGCAGCCTTCCTCAATGTAGCTTTCTATCATAACGCCCTTTACCAGCTTGTGAATGTCACTGTTTAGCTTACGGCTGTGCATCACCTCTTTAACGATACGAATTTGCTGTGCAAACTGCTTGTTGGAGTTAGAGTGGTTGGCATCAATGACACAGGCAGGGTTTTCCAGATTCATCTCACTGTACATCTGGATAAGACGGTTTAAGTCCTCATAGTGGTAGTTGGGAATGCTCTGGCCGTGCTTGTTGTTGGCACCACGCAGTACGGTGTGGGCAAGAGGGTTACCGGTGGTATTCACCTCATACCCGCGGTAAATAAAGGAATGTGGATGCTGGGCTGCATATACGGAGTTCAGCATTACAGAAAAATCACCGCTGGTGGGATTCTTCATACCGGCAGGAACATCAAAGCCGCTTACGGTCAGACGATGCTGCTGGTCCTCTACGGAGCGGGCACCGATGGCCACATAGGAGAGGATGTCGGAAACATATCCCCAATTCTCAGGATAAAGCATCTCGTCTGCGGCGGTAAGGCCGGATTCGCTCATGGCGCGGATGTGCATCTTACGCATCGCCAAAAGACCGGCAAGGAAATCCGGCTTCTTTTCCGGGTCCGGCTGATGAACCATACCCTTGTAGCCTTCGCCGGTTGTACGAGGTTTATTGGTGTAAATACGTGGTACAATGATTAATTTATCCTTAACCTGTTCATTTACGCGGGAAAGGCGGTTAATATAATCACATACGGAATCCTCGTTGTCTGCGGAGCAGGGGCCGATGACTACCAGAAATTTATTACTTTCACCGGTAAATATTTTACGAATCTCTTCATCACGTTCTTTTTTCAGTGCCACAAGATTCTCAGGAAGAGCGTATTCCTCGCGTATTTCTTCCGGAGAGGGCAGCTTTTGTACAAATTCAAAACTCATATCTATCCATCCTTGTCTATATATTCTTATACAGAACCACGCAGCTTTATGAAAGCGGACGGAGCAAGCCAACCTGCATCCGGCTGCTTTCATAAAGCCATATGTCTCTGCATAAATGTATAATTTACTCATCCATGACAATAGCACAAAGAAAAAGAATTGGCAAGTATTTATAAATAGGAACGCAGACTGCGGTAGTAAAGCAGACACTGCACCAGCTGGGCAACGAGCAGAATATAAAGGTAAGCCTGCATCCCAAACAGCGGGATAGTAAGGTGTATGAGAAGCAGCCGTATAATAAGGAGGGATATATTTATCCCAAAGAGTAAAGTGGTCTTACCCAGCCCCTGTAAAATTCCGGAGAGCGTGGAATTTAAGTAAAGAAAGGGACTGATGAAGGAGACGATGCGGATGTAGTGGCCGGCCAGCTCATTGTCATATACAGCACTGCCGATGCAGGGGCCGAAGGTGAAGAAAAAGACAATACTGATAAAGCCCAGCACCATGCAAAAAGCCATATTTTTGCGGATTGCGGATTTGATTTTTTCGTATTCTCCTTTGGCCTGATATTCTGATACAGAGGGCAGAAGCAGCACGGAGATGGAACTGGTAAGTGTGGTGGGAAAAAATAAAAGGGGCATTACCATTCCGGTGAAAACACCATAGATGCTTAAGGCCTCGGAGCGCGATAATCCAAAGCGCTCTAAAGTAACGGGGATGGCCACGGTCTCCATGCTTTGCAATATATTCAGGAAAATCCGGTTGGAAACCAGAGGAAGCAGCATGGAAAAAAAAGCAGCATATGTAACTTGGGTAGAGGTTGTAGCAACGTTTTTTTTGTGAAAAAACAAATTCGTCAGATAAAACAGCAGGGAGCAAAGGAGAGATGCAATTTCTCCAAAGACGATTCCCAGTACAACAATTACCAGAGGAGGTACAAGCCCCTTTTTTTGCAGGGCTTCCACCAGAAAAAATACAGTTCCGATACGGATTAGCTGCTCCACAATCTGGCAGATACAGGGCGGAAGCGTCTTTTGGCGCCCATAGTGATATCCGTTGATGCAACAGTGAAAGGCAGAGGGCACAATGGCCAGGGAAAATACCTGAAGGAGCGGCTGGCATCTTGGCTCTGCAAGCCACAGGCGTGAAATGGGTTCTGCCAGACGATAGAGCAAAATGGAGACGAGCAGTGCCAGCGGGAGGCAGATGGACAGTCCCAGATAAAGGGGCTGCCTTTCATTTTCCTTATGCCCGGCCACAAATTTGGAGATACAAGTCTGGAAACAGGCTCCGGTTAAGGAAAAGGTAAGCCCTGCCACCGGCATAATCAGGCTTTGGATACCCATTCCCTCCGCACCAAATACTCTGGATAGATAAATACGATAAAAGAACCCCATAAAACGGCAAATGAGGCCGGCACCGGTAAGAAGGATGGTGCCTAAAATAAGCGGATGCTTTTGAAAAGAGCGCATATGATTCCCCCTATGGGAAGTTAATCTATACTATGCATCCGTTAAGTAAAATAGAATTTTCAGATAGTGGTAAGAGAGCAGGGTTTGTGATAAAATGTATGCCAAAAGAAGTGTTTGATGGGAGCTGTTTATGAAAAAAAAGGTTGTAGTAGGCTTATCCGGTGGAGTGGACTCTTCGGTGGCTGCTTATTTATTGAAAAAAGAAGGATATGAGGTGATAGGGGTTACCATGGATACCTGTCAGGAGTTATCCGGGGAGGAAGGCTGGAGAGAAGCAAGCAGGGCTGCCATTACGGATGCGAAAAGAGTGGCAGAGCATCTGGGAATTCCGCATTATGTGGCAGACTTTAGGGAGGAATTTAAATGCCATGTGATGGACTACTTTATAGAGGAGTATCTGGGGGGCAGAACCCCCAATCCATGTGTGGTGTGTAATCGGTATGTAAAGTGGGAAGCACTTTTAAAATGGGCAGAGGAAATGGGAGCGGATTATATTGCTACCGGTCATTATGCCAGAATAGACAAGCTGAAAAACGGGCGGTTTGCCATCCGGAATTCGGTGACAGCCCTAAAGGACCAGACCTATGCGCTGTATAATCTGACCCAGACGCAGCTGGAAGGTACCCTGATGCCCATAGGGGAGTTTTCGAAAGAGGAAATACGAAATATGGCATTGGAAGCGGATATTCCTGTGGCGGAGAAGACGGACAGTCAGGATATCTGCTTCATTCCCGATGATGATTATGTGGGCTTTTTGACAAGAAGAGTGCCGGAAAAAATGCCGGGAGAAGGCAATTTTGTGGATAAGGAAGGAAATATTCTGGGCAGGCACAAGGGAGTGACAAATTATACCATTGGCCAGCGAAAGGGACTGGGCATCGCCATGGGGCATCCCGTATTTGTGACAGAGCTTCGCCCTAAGGAAAATGAAGTGGTTATCGGGGAGAATGAGGATGTTTTTACGGATACTGTGATTTGTGAGAAGCTGAATTTCATGTCCATCGAAGATTTGACAGAGCCCAGAAGGGTTCTGGCGAAGATTCGTTATAATCATAAGGGAGATTATTGTACTATTGAAAAAATGGAAGATGGAAGAGTAAAGTGCAGCTTTGAGGTGCCGGTACGCGCATCCACGCCTGGACAGGCAGTGGTGTTCTACGATGGGGAGTATGTCCTTGGAGGCGGAACAATAGTGAAATAAAGCACGGATTTATGGAAAAGGTCTGTTGTAAGCAAAATTACATGGATTTTTCCATAAATCCGCGGTGTGCTGAAGGTTACACAAGCTTTCTAAATTCAGGAAGACGATTCTCAAAGATGGTATAATACCGGAAGCCGCATTCCTTAAGAAGTGCACCTGCCCGGTCAAAGCCGTAGGCAATATTGGCAGTATCATGGGCATCGGAGCCGATGGTGATGATTTCGCCACCCAGCTCCTTGTAGCGCTTTACGATATCTGTGCAGGGATGTAAGTCACGAAGGCCCTTTTTGATACCGCCGGTATTGATTTCAATACCCTTACCCTCTTCAATCAGCAGTCTCAGGATATTGTCCAAAAGGTCCTGATATTTGGCGTAAGTATAGTTGGCATCCTTATTTGGACCGTAACGCACCACGTAGTCAAGATGGCCATATACATCAAAGTTTTTGAATTTTTTGATATTGTCAATGATGGATTGAAAGTACTCACTGTAGGCCTCCTCCTCGCTACGTCCCTCATAAAAAGCAGGATAGTAGGGGTCTTTGCCGTTACAGATATGGGAAGAGCCGATAACAAAGTCAAAGTCATAGTTCTTAATCAGGATGGCATGTCTGCGCATCAGCTGTGGCTGCATGCCCAGCTCCAGTCCGAAAAGAATACGGATTTTATCCTGATATTTTTCACGAAGCATGATTAAATCGTAAAGATACGAGTCGATGTTACATTCAAATTTTCCCTCCGGATCAAGCTCAGTCACCGGAAAATCAAAATCGTTGTGTTCTGTAAAGCACATGGTATGAAGTCCCTTAGAGATGCCCTGTAAAATCATCTGCTCCATGGGAGTATCACTGTCCCCGGAATGGGACGT
>CAZOSU010000210.1:0-5235 GCA_964582515.1 uncultured Acetatifactor sp.
ACTGTGCTCACCATTCCCAAGACCGGAGCTGTGGATGTTGCGGAAAAGCTGGTAAGCTACGGAATCAAGGCAATCGGGAATTTTGCTCAGGTGGATCTGAATGTGCCTGAGGGGATTCAGGTGGAAAACGTACACCTTTCCGACAGTTTGATGAAGCTTTCGTATAATATCAATCGTTACAATCAGTCTTTGACTGAGAATCAGTAAAGGGGATGATTTTTTGAAAGATAAGGATTTGGAATACGAACAGGCATTATCAACAAAAAAGATACCGATTCTGACACTGGATAACAAGTGGTACAAGCTGTTTGATAATCTACAGGCATATCCAAGGATTAACGGTGCGGTACAAAAGCTCAATGAGCTTTTGAAGCGTCAGGGAAAAGTGAATACTGAAATAAAGGATATCAAAAAGCTGAAGAAAAAGCTGATGGATGAGATTATCCCCATGGCGGAGGAGCTGGACCAGACCGGCGATAAGAAGCTGGAGAAAAGGATTGATAAGCAAAAAACTCTTATTGAAGAATGTAATGAGAAGATGGAAGGCTATCAGGATGAGATTTTAGAGCTTCCGAAGCAGATTGAAGAAGCAAACAGGGAGCTGATGCTTCTTACCATGGAGTATTGTTACGAACGTATGCAGGACAATACGGAGGAAATTGTTGAAATCGCAAAATGGATTACAGATATTCGTATAGAATTGAAAAAGAATTTGATACGAAAGCAGGAAATGGAGTATTATAATCATCAGATGTACTCATACATGCATGATATATTTGGTCCAGAGGTAATCAACCTGTTTGATATGAAATATGACCCCATGAAGCAGCATCCACAGGTGGGTGGAGAGGCAGAAGGCTCACAAGGGGATAAGTAAGGACCGTTTATATACGGTCCTTTTTTGGAATATAATACGTAGGATATTTGTAAAGAAAGGTGACGTATGAAGGGGATTGTAACAGCAGCGGAAATGAAAAGCTTTGACAGCTATACCATCGAAAGGGTGGGAATTCCTTCCTTGGTTTTGATGGAGCGGGCAGCGTTTTCGGTGGTGCAGAGGATAGAAAAGTACATAAAACAGGCGTGCAGAATCTGCATTGCCTGCGGTATGGGGAATAACGGCGCAGACGGTCTTGCTATTGCAAGAATGCTTGCAGAGAGGGGCTGTGTGGTGGATGCATACATCTATGGGAATGAGGAAAAGCAAACCAGGGAGTTTGGTGTTCAGAGAAGTATCCTAGAGCATTATCCGGTGCATATTTTTGTAAATCAGGTGCCGGAGAATGGAAAATATGATATGATTATAGATGCAATCTTCGGTGTTGGTCTGACCAGAAGGGTGGAAGGAATATTTGCAGAGGCGATTGGTGTGATGAATGTCATGGGGGGCTTTAAGGTTTCCGTGGATATTCCCAGCGGTATTAATGCGGATAACGGTGCCGTGCTGGGATGTGCTTTTAACGCAGATATGACAGTGACCTTCGCCTTTGGGAAGCGGGGACTGTATTTTTATCCCGGTGCTGATTATGCGGGGGAGATTTTTGTGGAAGACATCGGTATCGGCCCTGTATCTAATCCGGGCTGCAGACCCAGGATGTATATTTATGAAGAGAAGGATATTGAAAAAAGGCTGCCTCTTCGTCAGGGGGGTGGCAATAAGGGAACCTTTGGGAAGGTGCTGATAATTGCCGGCTTTGAGTATATGGTGGGCGCTGCCATTTTGTGTGCAAGAGCCTGCTATGAGATTGGAGCGGGGATGGTAAAGGTCATCTGTCCGCCCCAAAACAGAGGTATTTTACAGCAGGCAGTGCCGGAGATACTATATGGTACTTGCGAAGATTTGGATAGTAGTTTACAATGGGCTGATGTGGTAGTTGCAGGACCGGGCATGAGCCAGAGTCAGACGGCAAGAGCCATGCTTGCAGATTTGCTGGAGAAATGCCGGCTCCCCATGGTGCTTGATGCGGATGCGCTGAATATTCTTTCTGTAGATAAGGTACTGCAGGATGCTTTATACGCCAGGGGGGACAGGGGGCTTGAGACGGTTTTAACCCCTCATATGGGCGAATTTGCCCGACTGATAGGTGCTTCCGTGGCAGATATAAAGGAAGATGTGGCGGAGGCAGCCTCTAATTGGGCTAAGGCATTCCAGATTATTCTTGCAGCAAAGGATGCCCGTACGGTGGTGGCGGATGCCATGGGCCGGCTATATTTAAATATCACCGGTAATAGTGGTATGGCTACGGCAGGAAGCGGAGATGTGCTTGCCGGAATAATAGGTGGTCTGCTGGCGCAGGGGCTTGGTGGCTTTGAGGCGGCCACTTTAGGAGTGTATATCCACTCTTTGGCGGGTGATGAGGCTGAGAGAGAGTATTCTGCTTATGGCGTGACTGCCGGTAAAATTATAGAAAGTATAAATAAATTGAAGGATTGTAATTAATGGAAAACAGGTGCTGTCGTGGATATATTCAGATTAATCTGGATGATATTATAGAGAATTTGGAACATATGAAGGCTCATATTGATACGAAAGCAAGGATTTTGGCCGTGATTAAGACCGATGGTTATGGACACGGAGCGGTACCCATTGCAGCAGAAATTGAAAAGCTGGATTTTCTTTTCGGTTTTGCGGTGGCTACAGCGGAGGAGGCCTTTGAGCTTCGTGACCACGGAATAAAAAAGCCCATTTTAGTGTTGGGCTATTCCTTCCCCTATGCTTATGAGCGTTTTATCAGGGAGGATATCCGGCCTACCGTATTTCGGGAGGATATGCTGGAGCCGCTGGCAGAAGCTGCAGGAAGACTGGGGAAAAAGGCTCTGGTACACGTAAAGGTGGATACGGGAATGGGACGCATCGGCATTATGCCCGACGAGAGCGGCCTTTCCTTTATGGAAAAGCTTTTGACATACGAAGATATTGTGGCAGAAGGTATTTTTACCCACTTTGCCTGCGCGGATATGGTGGATAAGAGCTTTACAGAATTGCAGATGCTTAGATTTACCGGCTTTATCCGTGGGATAAAGGAGCGGTTTGATTATGAATTTGCCTATTGCCATTGCTCCAATAGCGCAGCCATTATGGAGCTTCCCAAGGCCAATATGGACCTTGTCCGGGCAGGAATCATCATGTACGGTCTGATGCCCTCGGATGAGGTGGACATGAAGAATGTGGCGTTAAAGCCGGCACTTTCTTTATACAGTCAGGTAGTATTTGTGAAGGAATGTGAGCCGGGAACCACAGTCAGCTATGGAAGCTGTTTTGTATCGGACAAGAGGATGCGGATTGCTACGGTGCCGTTAGGTTATGGAGATGGTTATCCAAGGAGCTTATCCGGTAAAGGATACGTATTGATTCGTGGGCAGAGGGCTCCCATACTTGGAAGGGTATGCATGGACCAGTTCATGGTGGATGTGACCCATATTGAAGGCGCATGTGAGGGGGATAAGGTGACTCTTATCGGCAGGGATGGCGATGAGGAGATTACAGCGGATGGTCTGGGGGAGATGTCCGGACGGTTTAATTATGAGCTGGTGTGTGAATTAAACCCCAGACTTCCCAGAATTTATCTTAAAAAATAGCATATGGACATTTTAAACGTGAATATCTTTATCCAAACTGGAAATACTTCTCCTATCGAAGTATATGAGAGGTTAAAGAATGAAACGTGGAGATGTTTTTTATGCGGACCTTAGACCGGTCATTGGTTCTGAGCAGGGAGGAATCCGTCCCGTACTTATCATACAGAACGATATTGGAAACAAGCACAGTCCCACAGTAATCTGTGCTGCTATTACCAGTAAGATGACGAAGGCTAAGCTGCCCACCCACATTCAAATAAGTGCAAGCGAGTTTGAGATGGATAAAGATTCGGTGATTTTATTGGAGCAGCTTCGCACCATTGATAAGAAGAGGCTAAAGTCCAAGATATGTCATTTAGATAGTGAAGTGATGAAGCAGGTGGACAGAGCACTCTGTATCAGCCTGGAGTTACATACATAAGAGAAACAGCACTTGAAGAGAACGAAGATTAATGATATTATAAAGTAATGCAATTTTATATTTAATAAAGAAACGTGAGGAGAAAGCTATGTCAGGACATTCAAAATTTGCAAACATTAAGCATAAAAAAGAGAAGAACGATGCTGCAAAGGGTAAGATTTTTACCATCATCGGCAGAGAAATTGCAGTAGCCGTTAAGGAGGGCGGACCGGACCCGGCTAACAACTATAAGCTTGCCACTGTTATTGCAAAAGCAAAGGCAAACAATATGCCCAACGACACCATCGATAGAGGCATTAAGAAGGCTTCCGGAGATTTGGGCAATGTAAACTACGAATATATTACATACGAAGGTTATGGTCCTAATGGTATTGCAATTATCGTAGATGCTTTAACCGATAACAAGAACCGTACCGCTGCAAATGTAAGAAGCGCATTTACCAAGGGAAAGGGAAGTATCGGTACCATGGGATGTGTGTCCTTTATGTTTGATAAGAAGGGTGAAATCATTATCGACAAGGAAGAGTGTGATATGGATTCTGACGAGCTGATGATGACGGCAATCGACGCCGGAGCAGATGATTTCGTAGAGGAGGAGGACTGCTATCAGGTACTTACAGACCCGGATGCTTTTGAAGAGGTTCGTGCTGCTTTAGAGAAGGCAGGCATCCCTATGATGAGCGCAGAGGTGACCATGATTCCTCAGAACTATGTATCCTTAACAGACGAAGAAGCAGTGAAGAATCTTCAGAAGACATTGGATTTGCTGGATGCGGATGATGATGTGCAGAATGTTTATACCAACTGGGAAGAGCAGGACGAAGAGTAATTTCGTGATTTGGAGATAGAAGAATGGATAAATTGGCAATTGTAGTACCTTGCTACAATGAAGAGGAGGTTTTGCACATTGCGGCAGAGACTCTTCGCGGCGTGCTGGATGATTTGATTGCAAAAAATAAAATTGCTAAGGACAGTTTTGTTCTTTTTGTAAATGACGGCAGCAAGGATCGTACCTGGGAGCTGATTGAAAAAGAGCACAGGGAGCATCCGGTGCAGTGTCTGGGAGTAAAGCTGGCGGGAAATGTAGGGCATCAGTACGCCCTTACCGCAGGACTTCTTACCGCCATGGAAATGAGTGATGTGACGGTGTCCATTGATGCGGATTTACAGGATGATGTGGCTGTCATTGAAGAGATGATAGATAAGTTCCATGAGGGCAAGGATATCGTTTATGG
>CAZOSU010000211.1:0-5190 GCA_964582515.1 uncultured Acetatifactor sp.
ATAGCCCAGACCAATGGCTCTGGCCACCTTATCAAAGGCCTCTCCTGCCGCATCATCTCTGGTTCTTCCAATAATCTCATACTCACCATAATCCTTCACCAGTACCAGATGGGAATGGCCGCCGGATACCACCAGGCACACAAAGGGCGGCTCCAAATCCGGATTCTCTATATAATTGGCACTGATATGCCCCTCTATATGATGCACACCTACCAGAGGAATGTCCGCAGCAAAGCTAATGGCCTTAGCCGCAGATACACCTACTAAAAGGGCGCCAACCAGTCCCGGACCATAGGTCACCGCAATGGCGTCCATATCCATAAGCTCTACACCGGCTTCCGCTAAGGCTTCCTCAATTACCTGATTAATTTTTTCAATATGCTTTCTGGATGCAATCTCCGGTACCACACCACCATACAGGGTATGCAACGCAATCTGAGAGGAAATCACATTGGACAATACCTCCCTTCCGTTCCGGATTACTGCAGCAGCAGTCTCATCACAGGAGCTTTCGATTGCAAGTATTAGTGTGTCTTTTTTTATTTTATCCATGCTCATTATAGCCTAAGCCTTCCTATTCACCGTATACATTCTCTGCCAAATCCCAGCCGTAAATTTTCCAGTGCTTATTCTCATCCTTACGAAGCAGATAAACCTCCACCGTAGATTCGGTAGCTTTGCCCGTGGTAATGCTGTAACCACAGCGGACTCTGGCAAAATCAAAGCCATCTTGGGAAAACTCCTCCACATCCACACTGCTTGCCACAGAAGAACTGGCAATCCGACGATTCTGCTCCTTATACTGTAAAATTTCCAGCGTCAATCCTGCAATATATGTATCCCATGGGTTATTCTCCACCAGCTCATCATCATAAAGAAGTCTCGCCTGGCGAGCCAGCGCTTCAATTTCTTCCTCACTACAGTCTTCATTATAAAAGCACTTCATTACCTCATTATAATACCGCAGAACCTCTCTGGGAGATGGCGGATAATCCTTCTCCAAATCTCTGACAAGCACCTTCTGCACTGCAGTAAGGGTCTGCTCCTGCGTTGCTGTCCTGTCTCTGTTTACCAGATAACAATAGTATGCCGCCATGGTTACCACAAGCACCGCTATCACACCAATTGTCCATGCACTTTTCTTGCTACTTTTCATATCCACACCTATTCCTCAAACTTAAGCTCCACACTCCTGCCATCCTTGGCAGCTACCGCTGCCGGGAATATCTTCTTCACATCCCCCATATACTCCTCCGGTCTTGTGAGGGACGGACTATAATGCGTCAGCCACATTTCCTTCACACCGGCATCTCTGGCGATTTTGGCTGCCTCATACATGGTCATATGCTTATATTCCCTTGCCTTCACCAGCTTATCCGGTTCTCCATACATACCCTCGCAGATGAATAAATCCGCCCCCATGGCATGCTCCCTGATACTTTCTGTAGGCCTGGTATCCGTACAATACGTAAGCTTAATCCCCTTTCTGGTGCCGCCAAGTACCATATCCGGGGTATAAACCTTCCCTTCGTACTCCACGACTTCGCCCTTTTGCAGAACTCCCCAGTAATTTCTGGGAATTCCCAGCTCCATAGCCTTGTCCAGCTGGAATTTGCCAATACGGTCAATAATCAGATTATAACCATAGCAAAGTACATTATGATTCACTCTGAAGGCTTCTATACGAAAACCCTCAAAGAAAAATGTCTGGTTCACATCCTCAATCTCCACACATTCAATGGAAAAAGGAAGCTCGGGTGCAATCACCCGCAGAGCATTCACCACCTTGGTCAGTCCCTTGGGCCCGATTAAAAGAAGGGGCTCCGTACGTTCCGCGTTGCCCATGGTAAGCAGCATTCCCGGCAATCCACTGATATGGTCCGCATGATAATGGGTGAAACAGATAATATCAATAGGCTTAGGGCTCCAGCCCTTTTCCTTCATGGCAATCTGCGTGCCCTCTCCGCAGTCAATCAATATACTCTTTCCATTGTATCTCATCATCAACGATGTGAGCCATCTGTAGGGCAGGGGCATCATCCCCCCGGTTCCCAGCAAACATACATCCAGCATTTATTT
This sequence comes from uncultured Acetatifactor sp., assembly GCA_964582515.1. Classification (GTDB taxonomy): domain Bacteria; phylum Bacillota; class Clostridia; order Lachnospirales; family Lachnospiraceae; genus Acetatifactor. Next base: position 2,080 of record CAZOSU010000211.1, read on the forward strand.
CTCCAATCCAAATTACAAAAACTCCCGAATCTCCGTGATTGTCACCGGAATCCGGAATTGGGCAATTAAATCCTCATAGCACTCCTCACATAGAGAAAAGCTGTGGATTTCGCCGTCACGGTGACTATGATATCCAAAGGTGCAGGCAGAGGAAAATACCCCTTCCTTTGCCACACCGTTCTCCTCCTTAATTTTACGCCCACATCTGTTACAAGCACTCATTCTCATACCTCCATCCATTTTTACAGATAAAGTATAACAAAGAAAGACTGCCTGTGATGGTGGTAAATCCTACCGCCTGCGGCGCCACATAATCATGGCATCCTCCGTAGGTCTTTCATAAAAGCGTGGACGAATTCCCTCTGAAACAAAGCCCAGCTTCTCATATAAGGCAATGGCGGGAGTGTTGCTGACCCTCACCTCTAAGGTATAATCCACAATCCCCATGGCCTCTCCTTCTTTGAAAAGGAGCTCCATCATCTTTGTGGCGATTCCACGGCCTCTGTAAGCCTCCTCCACCACTACATTATTTATATTTCCTTCCGAAAGCACATTGGTTACACCAAGGGAGGCTACAAGCCTGCCATCCTCCTCCGCCACGTAATACAGGCTGCTTTCATCCTCTACAAGATGCCTGAAATCCTCCGGCGACCAGGGCATGCTGAAAGCTCTGCCATTTAGGTGACTCACTTCCTCTACATCTTTTTCTTCCAATTTACGAATTACTATCACGTTTTTTTTCTTCTCTTTCTCTCTCTGCCTGGCTTTTACGCAGATACTCCGGTTCATGTGCCCCGGCAGACACGATTTTCCCCTGCTTTGCGTACGCCACGCCCAAGGCAGCCACGCTCCCGGCATTTTGATGACTTCTATGTGCAGGAGCAAACACGAACTTTTCTTCGCTGCGTGCTTTGATACGCTGCTTGTAAACCGGCACACCATCCCCTAAGAAAATCACCTGCCCCTCCAGCTTATGACAGAAATCAAGGAGTTCATCCACATCCATGGCATCCTGCGCCTTCACTGTGACAAGCACTTCCCCTTCAAAACGGTATACACCGGTATATACCTGGTTTCTTCTGGCGTCGATGATGGGACAAATATACTTGTCCGTTCCCCACAGATTATACGCCAATCCTTCCAAGGTAGGAACCTCTACAATATCCTTCTTAAGAGCCAGTCCCAATCCCTTTGCCGTAGCAGAACCGATACGCAGCCCGGTAAAGGAGCCCGGTCCCGCTGCCACTGCGATATAATCCACACTCTTCATATCCAGCTCTATCATCCTCTTTACTTCCTCCAGCATGGGAAGAAGTGTCTGTGAATGTGTCTTTTTATGATGAATGGTATACTCTGCCAAAAGCACATCATCCTCTACAATTGCCACGCTCGCTACCAGTCCGGAGCTGTCTATTGCCAAAACCTTCATATCTTACCTATCTTTCTATGGTTTTCATCTCAATTTTGCGGTAATCAAAGCCCTTTTTCAGTTCCTTCACAATGGTAATCTGACTGTAAGACTCCGGCAGAATCTCTTCGATTAAATTCGCCCACTCAATCAGGCAGATGCCATCTCCGTAAAACATATCCTCATAACCGATTTCGTCCATTTCCTCCACATCACCGATACGGTATACATCAAAGTGGTAGAAGGGAAGTCTCCCCTCCTCATATACCTGCACAATGGTGAAGGTGGGACTGTTGACCGGCTCGGAGATGCCCAGTCCTGCGGCAACCCCCTGGGTAAATACTGTCTTTCCCACGCCCAAATCGCCTATCAGTGTGTACACCTGCCCGGGCCGTGCATTCTCCCCCAGCTCTTTTCCTATTTGAAAAGTATCCTCGGGAGAAAAGCTCTCCCAAACTCTATCCTGCATTTTCTTCTCCTACTAAAAACGAATCTTTACCTTATTCGGCGGCATATGGGTAGAGATAATCTCTATCAGCGCCGGGAGCTGCTCCCCCACCTGACTTCTCGGAAAGATGGTAGCATTTACCTTGGTGGTATACACAATAATACTCCTTGCGGTGGAAGTGGCCTTATACATATTCTCCCACTCCTGACTCTGTGTCTCCTCTCCCTGTGAAACTGTAATACCATTTTCATTCAGTACATAATGTAAGGGTTCCTTAAATGCAGGATTCATCAGTGCCTGCTGCTTACTCTTAATCTTCAGATTCCAGGGAAGGTATAATAAAAGCACCATACCCAGTATCACATACAACCACATCTTTGTCATGACTCCTATTACTACCATCAGCCCCCCAAAACAGCTGCCGATGATGCCCGATGGGGTATTATAGGTATGAGCCATCATATAATCGTATAAATCCTTTGCTTCAATCTTAATATCTAATTCAACCATTTCTCTCATCCTCTAAAAAAGAAGCCACTTAAGCACGACTTCTGCCTTGCTTAAGCAGCCTCCATATTACTCTACTGCTGAAGTACAGTGTGGACACTTCACCGCATCCAAAGCAATTTCTGATTTACAATATGGGCACTTCTTGGTGGTAGGTGCCGCTACGGGAGCCGGCTCATGCGTCTTTAGCTTGTTAATGGTCTTCACCATCACAAATACCACGATTGCCATAATCAGGAAATTGATAACTCCTGAAATGAAATTACCATAATTTAAGGTTGCTGCTCCGGCCTCAGCCGCTGCTGCCGCAGTTGCATATTTATTGCCATCGAGCGCAATGAACCAGTTAGAGAAGTCCAGCTTGCCGGTAAATAAGCTAAGTACCGGCATTACAACATCATTCACCAGAGAGGTAACAATACCGTTGAACGCTCCACCGATAATCACACCAACCGCTAAATCAATCATATTACCCTTTAGGGCAAATTTCTTAAATTCTTCCACCGTTTTATTCTTCTTCATAAGCATCTCCCATCTTTTACGGAATAATCAATTTTAATTATACTCACCCCGGCAGAAAAATGCAAGTCCTCCCTAATTTTTATACACGGACTTCAGGATAGGACTTAAAGGCTTATAGATAAGTAAGGTAATAACGGAAACCACCGTTCCCTTGATGATATTCATGGGTGCCACACATGCTACCACGAAGCTGACGATATCACCACTCTTTACAAACGGATTTACC
>CAZOSU010000212.1:0-5189 GCA_964582515.1 uncultured Acetatifactor sp.
CTACAACAACTCGGTTAACAGCCGAGTGCTCTACCATTGAGCTATCGAGGAATATAAGTGAATTATAGTTTCTTACGGCGAAGGTGTCAACACTTTTCTCTTGCGAAGTTTCATGTTTTATGCTATGCTTTTATTGTTTAATCTTTTAAAGCATAAAAAATTAAAAGTATTAAAGCATTAAACTCACAAAATTTACAAGGGGGAGTACAACATGTTAAAAGTATTGTTACTCGTAATTTACTTTGCAGTATTAATCGGCATTGGTTTTTACTGCCGCAAGAACGCCACCGACGTTAATGGTTTCGTCCTTGGCGGACGTAATGTAGGCCCATGGCTTACGGCTTTCGCTTACGGAACTTCCTATTTCTCAGCAGTTGTGTTTGTAGGCTATGCCGGACAGTTCGGCTGGAAATTTGGTATTGCAGCAGCCTGGGCCGGCATCGGCAATGCCGTCATCGGTTCCCTGTTAGCCTGGGTTATCCTGGGCAGAAGAACCCGCATTATGAGCCAGCATTTAAACTCCGCAACCATGCCGCAGTTCTTCGGAGAGAGATTCGGCAGCAAGCCATTGAAAATCGGTGCTTCTATTATTATATTCATTTTCCTGATTCCTTATACCGCATCCTTGTATAATGGCTTATCAAGATTGTTCGGTATGGCTTTTGATATCGACTATTCCGTATGTATTATTCTTATGGCTGTGCTCACTGCTATCTATGTTATTGCAGGTGGATACATGGCTACTGCTATCAGTGATTTTATTCAGGGTATCATCATGTTATTTGGTATTGTAGCCATTATCGGTGCAGTCCTTAGCAGTAAGGGCGGCTTTATGGCAGCAATGGATGGTCTTGCACGGGTTACGGACGAGACAGTATCCACCACTCCGGGTGTATTTGCCTCTATGTTTGGTCCCGACCCTCTGAATTTACTCTTTGTAGTCATCCTCACCTCCCTTGGTACCTGGGGACTTCCGCAGATGGTTACAAAATTCTATGCAATCAATAACGAAGGTAATATTAAAAAAGGAACCATCATCTCCACAATCTTTGCTCTGGTGGTTGCAGGCGGCTGCTACTTCCTAGGCGGCTTCGGACGTCTCTTCTCCGACCAGATTGATATTGCAGCAAATGGCTATGACTCCGTTGTTCCTACCATGTTATCCGGTCTGGGAGAAGGCTTGATAGCACTGGCAGTAATCCTTGTACTGTCAGCATCCATGTCCACCCTTTCTTCACTGGTTATGACCTCAAGCTCTACCTTAACCATTGACTTAATCAAGGACAATATTGTAAAGAAAATGGGTGAGAAATCACAGCTCTTATGCATGCGCGTTCTCATCGTCGTATTTATCGTCATCTCTTCTGTACTGGCTATGATTCAGTACAAGAGTAATGTTACTTTCATTGCACAGCTTATGGGAGTTTCCTGGGGCGCACTTGCCGGCGCATTCTTAGCTCCGTTTATGTACTCCTTATACTCCAAGAAGGTTACAAAGGCATCTTGCTGGGTATGCTTCATTTTCAGCTGTGTGGTAATGACGGCAAATATTTTCTTCAAGAGCAGCTTCCCTGCAATTATGCAGTCTCCGATTAACTGCGGTGCAATCGTAATGCTGGCTGGTCTGGTTATTGTTCCTGTTGTAAGCTTATTTACACCTAAGCCTGACCCCAAGCTGGTAGACAACGCTTTTGCCTGCTACGAAAAGGAAACCACTGTTTCCCAGAAGACAGCTCTCGGTAAATAAATTATAATACAAAAACGGTCACCACCCGGTGACCGTTTCTTTTTGCTTTCTATATCTACACTATGACATCAACTTCACTTGCAATTGCATATTCTTCAAAATACGTTTCTTCCTGCTTCTCACCATTTCGGTGGTATATTCTACGGTTTTTTCAGCTGCCTCTAGAATCCCTTTGAGGTGATGTTTAAATCTTGCCGGGGAATGATTTACTTAATCTTCCTTCAATCGGTCCATTACCTCGCCAAGTACACCATTTCCGTAGTTCAGCATACGCTTCACACGGCTGATGGTAGCTGTACTTGCACTGGTGGCTTCCAGGATTTCCATATAAACCTTGTCCTGCTTTAACAGGGAGGCCACTGCGAAACGCTGCTCCATGGCTGCCATCTCTGTGGGAGTGCATAAATCCTCAAAAAACTGCTGGCATTCTTCCAGATTCTGAATCTTCAAAATCGCTTCATACATCTCTGTAATATGCTTTCTTTTCTGCTTTTCCATAGGTTTTCCTTCCCTCAAATTTATTGGAGGATTACTCCATTGTCTCTTTTGCAACCAGATTGTCCGCACCATACATCTTACGGAGCTTGGGCTTCTCAATCTTGCCGGTAGCATTTCTGGGAATCTCTGCAAAGATGATTTCCTTCGGTCTCTTGTATCTGGGAAGCTCCATGCAGAAGCTTTCCACCTCTTCAACGGTGCATTCCATACCATCCTTGACCTCGATGATAGCCGCCGTTTTCTCTCCCAGACGACGGTCGGAAAGACCAATTACCGCAACGTCCTTAATCTTGTTAAATCGGCGCAGGAAGTCCTCAATCTGTACAGGGTAGATATTTTCTCCACCGCTGACGATAACGTCCTTCTTGCGGTCTACAAGGAAGATAAAACCATCCTCATCCAGCATTGCCATATCACCGGTATATAACCAGCCATCCTTAAGCACCTCAGCGGTGGCTTTTTCATCGTTGTAGTAGCAGGTCATAACACCGGGTCCCTTTACACAAAGCTCACCCACATCACCCTGCTTTACTTCTACGCCGTCCTCATCCACAATCTTGCACTTCCAGCGATAGCCGGGTACACCGATAGCACCCACCTTATGGATATTCTCCATCCCAAGGTGAACACAGCCCGGTCCGGTGGATTCGGATAAACCATAATTGGTATCATACTGATGGTTCGGGAAATATTCCTTCCAACGCTTAATTAAGGAAGGCGGTACCGGCTGTGCACCGATGTGCATCAGTCTCCACTGCTCCAGATTATAGTCTTCCAGCTTAATATCCCCTCTATCCAGAGCGTCTAAAATATCCTGTGCCCAGGGTACCAAAAGCCATACAATGGTACATTTCTCTTTAGAAATCGCATCTAAAATAACCTCCGGCTTTGCGCCCTTTAACAATACTGCCTTACTTGCTGCCACAAGGCTGCCCATCCAGTGGAACTTTGCACCGGTATGGTAAAGAGGGGGAATACATAAGAAGCAATCCTCTCTGCCGATTTCATGATGTCTCTCTTCCATTTCCGCTGCCTGGCGTAAACTCAAATGCTTATGTAAAATCGCCTTAGGGAAACCGGTAGTACCTGAGGAGAAATAAATTGCGCCGTCATCCTCATCGGTAATCTTAACGGCCGGTGCATGACTGGAGCAGTCTGCCACCAATTCACGATAGCTCTCCGCAAAGCTTGGGCAATTGTCTCCCACATAAATAAGGAGACGTCCTCTTCCCAAACGGTCTGCATTGGCTTCAATACGGCCGATAAACTCCGGTCCAAATACAATCACATCCACCTGTGCCAGTTCTACACAATATACGATTTCCTCTGCATCGTAACGGAAATTAAAGGGTACAGCAATGGCACCGGTCTTCAGCACACCAAAATAGATTGGAAGCCACTCCAGGCAGTTGTACATAATAATGGCAACCTTATCTCCCTTTTTAATTCCACGATCTAAAAGCATATTGGCAAAGCGGTTTGCCTTTTCGTCAAAAATACTCCAGGTAATCTCTCTTCTGTAGGGTCTAAAGCTGGTGGGCTGAATCAGCTCATACTCCTTCCATGTAGTCCTACGGTTGTCCTTCTCCTCCGGATTTAATTCCACGAGAGCGACCTCATCCGGATACAGCCGGGCATTTCTCTCAAGTAATTCCATTACTGGCATAATCTTTCGTTCCTTTCCACGTGATAAAAGCGCCGCCTCTCTGCGCTTCTAAACTTTAACTCTTTTACATATTAAAGTATCACATTATAAAACAAAAGTCAATGTTCCTCAACCTTCACTGCAAGAAAAAAAGAGCCGCTAAATCATTAGCGACTCTCCTATGCTTCCTAACTATGCGAGCTTAGACTTTGCAAGCTCTGCCAGGCTGGCAAAACCTTCAGCATCATTAACTGCCATCTCAGCTAACATCTTTCTGTTCATGTCAACACCAGCTAACTTTAAGCCATACATGAACTTGCTGTAAGATAAGCCATTCAGTCTTGCAGCAGCGTTGATACGTGCAATCCATAACTGTCTGAACTGACGCTTTCTCTCTTTTCTACCAGCGTAAGAGCTTGTTAAAGCTCTCATAACTGACTGCTTAGCGATTCTATACTGCTTGCTTCTTGCTCCTCTGTAACCTTTTGCAAGCTTTAATACTCTATTGTGCTTCTTCTTTGCGTTTAAGCCACCTTTAATTCTTGCCATGTCTCATTTCCTCCTAATCTTCTAATTATAAGTATGGTAAAATCTTCTTCATAGTCTTAACATTAGTAGAATCTACCAGTGCAGGCTTTCTAAGATTTCTCTTATTCTTAGTAGTCTTCTTGGTTAAGATATGGCGCTTGTAAGCTTTGTTTCTCTTTAATTTACCAGTTCCTGTCTTCTTAAAACGCTTAGCTGCTGCTCTGTTAGTTTTTAATTTTGGCATTATAATTTCCTCCTTAAATGTCTGTTATCTCTTATATAATCGGAACTATGTTCCAGCATATAACGTGATTCGTAACTTCTTATATTTTTTCAGAACATTCTGAATAATTACTTCTTCTCTGATAAAAACATAATCATGCTTCTACCTTCAAACTTTGCAGGCTTATCTACTACCGCAACATCCTCTAGCTGCTTCGCAAACTCATCTAAAATTACTTTGCTTGAATTCACGTGAGCAAGCTCTCTGCCTCGGAATCTCAAAGTAACCTTTACCTTGTCTCCCTTTGCTAAGAATTTTCTTGCCTGATTTACCTTTGTATTCAAATCATTGGTATCAATATTCGGTGATAAACGAACCTCTTTGATATCAATTGTCTTCTGCTTTTTCTTTGCTTCTTTCTCTTTTCTAGCAAGCTCGTAACGGTATTTACCATAATCAATAATCTTACATACCGGTGGCTTTGCGGTAGGAGCAATCTTTACCAAGTCAAGCTCTGCTTCCCTTGCTAGCTTCATAGCATCCTTTGC
>CAZOSU010000213.1:0-5188 GCA_964582515.1 uncultured Acetatifactor sp.
GCGAGGTTTTTTCGAGCCTGGTACTGCTACGTTTTTCACGGAATGAGAATGTGTCCGAAAAAGAGATACCACATATAACCCAGGGGCATTTCCCATTTATAACCTAATCTACAGTATTCATAGGCAGTACCTTAACCTTATGGGCGTCCAAATCAAATAGTGCCTGTACCGCTTCTGTGATATCCGCATTTACAGTGCCTCTGCCTGCCCCCTCGCAGCTGACCAGGACACCTTCCACCTCTGGGTAAAGAATCTGGTCACGCTCCTCGATTGTCTTTAGGGTTATCATTACCTCCACAGTGCCTACCCCCGATACCTTAGAAAGCATTTCCTCCAGCTGCTTCTCTAAGAGGGCGCTGTATTCATCCACCACCTGGGGCTGGCTCGCATAATAGCTTTCACTGTCTGTGGCAGCTGTCACCGTTTCTTCTTTTTCTACCGGAATGGCAATCACTACCAATAGGAGGCCTCCTAAAATCAGCAGTACCATATTCTCTTTTTTTAAGAGCTTTCGGATAGCATTTTCTCCCATAACCTTACTCCCTCCTCCAAGTCAAATCCAATACCACCATTTATCAGGGAAATCCCCTTCTCCAAAATCATCGTAAGCACCATCAGGCCAACCACCAGTTTCAGGTACTTTTCATACTCCTGTTTCGGGCGAAGATGCACAATCATTTTTGCCATAATCAAAAAGATGGTCAGTCTTTTAATCCACTCCACTATCTCATTCATTTCAGTCCTCCTGTAGATAGCGTCACCATGCTGATGGACAAGAGAAACAATAACAGGGCGGTCACGGTGGTTTTTAAAAGCATCTGGATACTCTCCGATGTACGATGTATGGGCATGGTCGTCTGTTTTCCGGCAACAATCCCCGTAAATGCTGCAATAACCTCTAGCAGAAAGCTGACAATATACAGATATAGTATGGGCGCTACACATATGCCCACAAGCAATACCAGAAAAAGGATTCCCATTCCGTTTTTCAGTACATTCATTGTCCCTAAAAAAAGCTCTAAGGTGGACTCCGTCACCTGTCCGATACCCGGCAATACTGCGGCAATTTTCTGCAGGGTTCCTTGTGAGAGCCTGTCCAGACTGGGGGTCAAAATATTCTGCACCACAGAGACCGCCGTCACCACTGCCAGACTTCCCTTTAAAAGAAAACAGATTGCTTTCTGAATCAGTCCCATGAAAAGTTCCAGCCGCTCCTCGCCCCAGATAGTATTTACTATAGCCAGCAAAAGATATATGTAACAAAGGGGCAGGCATACATTGACAAACAGATACTCTATCAAAAGGATAATTCCCAGCAAAATGGTGGTATAGGTTTTTTCCGTCACATTTCCCCCGGACATGGCAATGGACAGCAGATAGGTTGGAAGCATGAATTTCACAAACTCCAGTATGTTTCCTATGGTCTCCCCTGCCACATCTGCCATCCGCTGAAAGCACCGCATCATGATTCCGGCCTGCACCACGTAAAACACATACATGGCCATATCTGCCGTCTGCTGCTTATCAAAAACCGCCACCAGACGGGTTAAAAGAGCGGACAATATCCCCAGCATAAGGAGCATCACCAGCATCTGCTTTATCCCACCAAGCTCAAGCTCCATCCCCGTCATAACGCCCTGTAAAAACAGCTCTCCTGCTCCGAACAAATCCCCCTCCAAGAGCCGACTTAAAATCTCATCCATGGAAAAGTGATACGCCGGAAAGAGCTGATTAAATTCCAGCTGCAAATCCTTAAGTCCCAGCTCCTCTACCAAAGACTCATAAGAAATGAAATCCATAACCTCTCCTATAACAGTGAAATGGTATCCAGCACGGACAACAGCACCGGCATGCCTGACAAAAGCACACTCAGCTTTCCTAAGACCTCAATCTGGGATGCCATGGTCTGGTAACCGGCATCCCTGCACAGACTCCCACTGACATCACAAATGTAGGTAATAGCCACCAGACGCATCAGCAGCACCAGATACTCAAAGGTCTCCCCCAGATACGTCTTAATGTCCCGAATCATGCCATACACTCCGGCAAAAACATCCAGCACATATCCAAGAAGCAAAAGCCCTGCCGCAAAGCCCATGTAAATACCGTATTCCGGCTTTACCGAACGAAAAAACAGTGCCACCAGCACAGAAAAAATGCAGATTGCACTGATACGGACAATGGTTACCATATTCCACCCCCTACAATTCAAACAAACTCTGCACTGTGGTAAAAAGCTCATATATGTACGGCACAATCCATGAAAGTACAAGAAGAAGCGCCGCCAGACTTAAGAGAAAGGCATGCTCTTCCCTGCCGCTGTGCTTCAGCACCTGACTTAATATGGTGACTAAAATTCCCACCGCCGCAATTTTAAAGATTAATCCAACCTCCATAGGCCCTCCCTACAGACATAAAATCACACAGAACATGCCGCCGAACATCCCCAGATATACAGCCAGTCTGCTCTGCTTTTTACTCTCCTCCAAGGCTCCTGCGTGGTATTCCAAAAGCCGTTTCTTTATCCCCATCAGGATTGCTTCCATACCGGCAGGATCCTGAAAAGAGGTACGCCGGAAGCATTCGATAAACAGCCCCCCAATATCTCTGTCGATATGAAGCTGCAAAAGTGTCTCCCCCAGCCTATCCTCCATAATTTGCAGCGGAGACTGCTCCGGTGCCTCCCTGATATTCTCATAAATTGCTAAGAAGCAGGCTTTAAAGGGCTCCTTCACCTTGGTTGACAGCTCGTACATACAGTCCTCCATGGTACTGTGCTGGTACACAATCTGACTGATAAGACAGTCCAGAAGGTATACGAGATAATGCGTATTTTCTTCCCTCTCCCTGTACTCCATGGCGCGTCCTATTCCAAAAAGCGTACAGCCCAAAAACATGCACAGAAGGCCTAATCCCTTACACACAGCCATTCTCCTTCCTCATCCTTCTTCCACAGACTACTCACTCCAAATTTTCCACCATTCTTTTGCAGGAAGATGATTCTTTCATACATGGAAAGCCAGTCCGCTCCAAGAAAAGCCTTTTTATAAATCAAATCCTGCATATCCTTTCCATGGATAGTACAAAGCAGCGTAATTCCGCAGGTTGCCGCATACTTAAGGTGCCTTATTTCCTCCTCCCTCCCGATTTCATCCACGGCAATTACTCCGGGATTCATGGAGCGTATGAGCATAAGCACCCCCTCTGCCTTACTACAGCCGCTTAGGACATCCGTTCTGGCACCAAGGGGCATCCCTGATTGTCCCATATAAGAACCGGCGATTTCCATACGTTCATCCACCACCCCCACGTTCAGCCCCACCCCATAGGCATTTCCCTCGGAATAGAGTCTTATGAAATCTCTGAGCATGGTGGTTTTACCGCAGCCCGGAGGGGACACAAGCAAAAGGGAGCAGGGACGCCCCTTCTCATACACAAAGGGAAGCAGCCCCTCTGCCACTCCCTGCACATATCTGGCAATTCTTATATTGATGCTGCTAATATTTTTTAGGGTTTTCACCCTTCCGCCCTCTGTGCATACCACCTCCCCGGTCACACCGATTCTATGCCCCCCGGGCAGGGATAAAAAGCCCTGACTGAGCTCTGACTCAAAGGCATAGGGCGAATATCTGGTAAAATGCTCCATCATTCTATGCAAATCACCCTTTCGCACCCGGTATCCCTCCTGTGGATACGGAGTCAGACTACCATCCTCGCGGATAAACAGCTCCTTTCCGTAGCCGGATACCATCAGGGGTTTTTCCAGCCGGATACGGATTTCCTCCGGCAGCTCTCCTCTTTGAAGCACCTGGGAAAATAGCGGGCTGATATCCGCCGGAAACAATTTACCGATTTCTACACCCATGACACACCTCCTAAAAAAATATATGAGACATGCCACTAAAATAATTCCCCCAATGTTTTATTTGTGCTATAATGGAGTCGTGTTTTTTCTACACAATGTGATATGAGAGGAAAGAAATATGCAAATAATTATTGTTGGATGCGGAAAGGTCTGCTACACCCTGGTTGAGCAGCTCAGTGGCGAAGATCACAACATCGTGGTCATCGATGAAAAGGAAGAACGGGTACGTTCCATTACCGATGAGCTGGATGCAATGGGCGTGGTAGGCAATGGCGTCAGCTACCAGACCCTTCTGGAAGCCGGTATCACCAGGGCGGATCTTTTAATCGCCGTTACCGGCTCGGACGAACAGAATCTTCTATGCTGCGTGCTTGCCAAGAAAACAGGCAACTGTAAGACCATCGCCAGAATCCGTACGCCTCTTTATCAGTCGGAGGCGGAATTTTTGAGAGAGCAGCTGGGTATTTCCATGATTACCAACCCCGAATTTGCCTCCGCATCGGAAATCGCACGTATTTTCCAGTTCCCTTCGGCACTGAAAATCGATACCTTTGCCAAGGGACGTATTGAAATGCTCCATTTCCGCATCACGGAGGACTGTGATTTAATGGGAAGACCCATGACATACATCCGTCAGCAGTTAAAGTGCAATGTTCTGGTATGTACCGTTACCAGAGAGGATGAGGTATTCATCCCCCGTGGCGACTTTGTGTTCCGCCCGGGCGATACGGTAGCCATCGTATCCACCCCCTCCAAGGCCAGTGAATTTTTCAAGAAAATCGGCATCAATATCGGTCGTATCCGTACTGCCATGCTTATCGGCGGCGGAAAAATTGCCTACTATCTTGCCCAGCGTCTGATTGCGGTAGGTATTGAAACCAAGATTATAGAAAGCAATGAAGAAACCTGCAAAAGCTTAAGCGAACGCCTGCCGGAGGCTACCATTATCTGCGGTGACGGCACCAACCAAAAGCTCCTGATGCAGGAGGGCATTGAGCGTGTACAGGGCTTTGCCGCCCTTACCGGTCTGGACGAAGAAAATATTCTTCTCTCCCTCTATGCCAAGAAGGTATCCGGTGCCAAGGTTGTGACCAAAATTGACCGTATCAATTTTACCTCCGTACTCAATGATTTGGAGATGGACTCCATCTCCTACCCCCGTTTCCAGACGGCGGATTCCATCGTAAAATATGCCCGTTCCATGAACGCATCCCTACATACAAATGTGGAGAACCTATATAAGCTTCAGGACGGGCGCGTAGAAGCACTGGAGTTTCTGATTAATGAGGAGATTCCCGGTATTACCGGCACCATGCTCCTTAA
>CAZOSU010000214.1:0-2940 GCA_964582515.1 uncultured Acetatifactor sp.
CAGAGATGGTAATTCTTTTCCATCAAAATCAAACATTGCCTGATTATCCCAGGAGCATCCACCGTAGTACACACCCGCATCGTCCGGGTCATACTTCTTTGCGGTGCTGCTTGCCCAGCCACTGCCGTACTGCTCCCAGATTGCAGAATTGTCTGCGGTTGCAGGTCCTACCGGAAGCCATGCACCCTCCCAGTAAAATACGCCAAGGGCAGAATCTCCTGCCGCAGCAGTTGCTGCCATAATATCGCGGATATTGGTAGCCTGACTCTGTACGGTAGCTGCATAGCCGTCAATCAAATCCACCTCGGAAACACTGTTGGCAAATCCGTCACCATCCTCTAAGGTATAAGCATAAGAGGTTTCCATTACACAGGTCTGCTTGCCGAAACGGGTATTCAGCTCCGTAAGCACATTGGTCAGATTCTCCATGGTTCCGTGCCAGAAGCTGTAGTAGGATACACCGAAAATATCATAATCCACTCCGGCATCCTCCAGCGTCTGTGCCACATTCATAATACCGTTTTTGTTGTCAATATTGGTAAAATGCACTGCGATAGGAATCTCTCTTCCCTGCTGGGCACTTACATCACGAATAGCCTTGCTTGCCTGACTCATCAGCTCCGTGATACGAGTCCAGTCCGTTTCTCCGGCCATACCACTATTGGTTTCGTTACCAATCTGAATCATTCCCACGTCACTGCCTGATGCAAGGATGGTATTTAAGCTTTCTACGGTCCAGTCGTACATTGCCTGTACCTTATCTGCATAGGTTTTATGCGCCCAATCCTTTGGAGCCTTCTGCTTGGATGGATCTGCCCAGAAATCAGAATAATGATAGTCCACCAGAAGCTTCATACCACACTCTGCCGCACGTCTGCCGATTTCTGCCGCCTTTTCCGTGTCACAGTTACCGCCGCCGTAGCCTACTCCCTTGGAATCATATGGGTCATTCCACACACGTACACGGATATAATTAATACCGGAATCCGCCAGAATCTGGAACAAATCCTGCTCCTGACCGTCCTCATTATAATACTTTACACCACTTTGCTCTAAGGAAATCACCGAAGAAATATCCATACCCTTAATAAAATCCTCGGATAATCCCTCGATAGGCTCCACATAAATATCTGCCTGCTCCACACCGGTGGGAAGAGTGGGCATATACGTCTGCTTTGCCACCTCATAAATCACGGGCTCCGCCGGCTCACTGCTGTCCGCTACAGGAGCTTCGGTTTCTACCACATCCTGCACTGTGCTGTCAGAAGCTACAGGCTCCTGCGTCTCTCCACCACATCCGGTGAGAGCTGCGATGGTCAATCCGGCTACTAACAGGCTAGCCACACCTTTGTTTTTCATAAGCTTAGATAATCTCAATTTGCACCTCCTGTGTATCCTTCATACATTCATCCTCTATACTAAAACGAAGAATATACTGTCCTTTCTCTGCCACATTTGTATCCCAGACAAGTCTTAACGTGTCACTATCAAAGGATAGGCCCTGCTGCATATCCTCCAAGGTTACTTTGCACTGTCGCGCATACCCCGATACTACATAATCACGCACACGGGCTTCATTGTAAATCATACCGTCGTTTTCTTTGCCTGTGGCCTGCGCAATGGGGTCGCGGAGCATCAGCTGCTTCTGTAGCACCTGTCCCTTTTCTACCTTCATACACTTCTCCACCTGTAAGAAGGGACGGAACACGGTCACCGGCAATGGGTAATCTTCTGTGGGCACCTTAAAGGTGTAACCGTTCTCCGGAACAGGCACCGTAGGATACGAATACAAATCATCCATCGGTGTTCCCGGTGCAGGTGCCGTCAGGGTAATCTCTTGGATATCCTGCAAACCTATGGATTCTTCTTTCTCATTGATAAATGACACATTCGTCACCTTGGTCTCATGATATGGTTCGTTAGCAGGCATTCATGATTGGTAGCTCTTGTGTAAGGATTGGTTACCACTACCATTTTCGCCACATTTTCGATGTTTTCTGCCTGTACATCCTGCATCTGCACATCTGACACATTTGTCAGAACTACTCCGTGACGCTCATCCGGCACCATGACGCCCATGGACACATTCCTACAGGTGAGTCCCTTCACATGTCTAGCGAATAAACCATAGGCGGGCAGAATTCCCCAGTTACTGGGCTCCGGATACACATAGGGAAGCTCCGGCACATTATAGGGGTCGTCCTTCCATGTTTGCTTCTCCACGTCCCAGCTGACACGGGGAAGCAGCCCTTCATTCTTTAAAAAGAAAGTATTTACCAGCCATGGCAGGGATTGAATGGAGCTGGCGGTCTGGTATTGCTGGTACTCCCAGTTGGTATTTAACTGCCTCTGTTCTACCGCATGCTCCATGGTCATACCGCCGCGATAGGTCACCTCCACATTTTCCAGCACCACATTTTCGATAGGGCTGTCTGCCAGTCCCATCAGAAGCATGGGATATCTGGGGTCCGCATCCGTTATTTTTACATTTCGGATTACAATGTCCGATACCTTAGCCATACGTGGGCTTCCGCATGCATTGGCAAAGTAATATTCCTGCCCCCCGGCAAGCGGCTTGTCACTTCCTTTTGCAAAATACAGACCGTCCCGCAGCTCTACGTTGGCGTAATTTACTACCGCAGGTTCCTTTTCCTCCACAATTGCAAATGCGCTGTGCCCATCCACGGAAACCATCCTGTTTTTCCTGTAAGAAGGGGTGTAACGCTGCGGCGGATATTTCTGATACTTATCCCCGACCGGCAGCACCCAGTTCCGATTATCCACACGCACATTGTCCGAGGAAGCTACCAGCAGCTCTTTAGAGCTGTTACCGGTCACCGGATATCTTCCACGCTCCCCGGCTCTGATAAAGATAGGAGAGCTACTTACATTGTCCATCTCACAATCTTCAAACAAAATATCATGCAAATCCGCACCATC
>CAZOSU010000214.1:2950-5134 GCA_964582515.1 uncultured Acetatifactor sp.
AGCCTCTAATGCAAAGCCTCTGGAGCGGTCAAACCTCACTCTGCGGATTGTCACCGTATGGTAGCCACAGGTTGACTCCGTACCCAGCTTCACACGCCCGGTGGGGCCGCATCTGTCCGTAGCAATCAGCTTGTCCCGGCTGTACACACCTGCATACACGCTTCCTGCATCGTAGCCACTTACCACACAATCCTCAATCAGTACATTGCAGGTAGGCATAAACAGGCCCGCACCGTAGGAGGCCTTCAGCACCAGTGCATCGTCTGTCAGGGAATTAAAGGTGCAATTTCGCACTGTCACGTCCTGACAACAGTCCACATCCAGCGCATCTCTGGTGGTATCCACCAGAAGGTTCTCCAACAGCATGTTGGTGACACCTTCTGCAATAATGGCAAAATGACCACCGATTACCAGGGAAAATTCCTTCAAAACCACATTTTTACACCGCAGAAGAGCAATGCATTTGTTACCAAACCACTCTCCCCGGTGCCCCTTTTCATCACGATACTCCGGCTCCGGCGGGTCACCGCCAAGGAGCACATACTCCCGCTTACCGGTCTCCTCGTCCATCTGGCTTCCGTCGATAAGCCCCTCTCCATAAATCATTATATTCTCTAAATCTGCACCATAAAACATGCTGTTGGCAAAGTAGGTATGTCCATGGTCCTGCAAGCCTGCGTAGATTTCCACCTCCGGCTCATCGTAATTTCCACCCTCGCCCTGCTGGCTCACATAGGAATGACGGATATCCGTCCTTGCCGCCCGCAGCACGGCGCCCTTTTCCAGCTTTATGTTCACATTGCTCTGCAGGCGAATGGTATAAACCTTGAACTCGCCCTCCGGCACCAGCACGCAGCCGCCTACCTTCGCAGCCTGTTCTATGGCCTCGTTGATAGCTGTAGTATTCGCCACCGGATTACCACCGGCTACTGCGCCAAACACCTCGATATTCAGATAACATTTCTTCTCCAGGCTCTCTGCCGTAATGGTAGCACCTGTCGCTAATTTCACTGCCATATCTGTTTCCTCTGATCCTTTTTATCTATGCTTATTTTCTAACATAAAACTAATGCCGTCAAGGTGGATTTGTGGTATAGTTAAGTGGAAATGTTGTATGTTAACCTGCGGAAATGTCAGTGTCCGAGGTGGGGGCCAGAGCATGAGCGGTCATTTGGCGTGCGTATGTAGAAGCTTTAGTTCTTCTTAGGTTTTTGCTTCATAAACAGCGAAATCCGGGCACGGACGCCCGGATTAGGAGGCACTGCGCATGGACGTGCATTGCCTCCGACGCGTAGTTCTTCAATACAGTTGGGCAAAAATCTTAGAAGAACTTAAGCTTCGGAGTCCGCACGCCAAATGACCACTCATGCTCTGGCCCCACCTCGGACACGGACACTTCCCCAACTTTACACACAAGAAAGGATATCGTTATGGAAAAAATAGCAAGCTTTACAATAGACCACATCAAGCTGCAGCCGGGGGTGTATGTTTCCAGAAAGGATAATGTAGGGGGCAGTATCATTACTACCTTTGACCTGCGTATGACCAGCCCAAATGAGGAGCCGGTGATGAATACGGCGGAGATGCACACCATCGAGCATCTGGCAGCCACTTATCTGCGAAATCATCCGGTTTATAAGGACCAGACCATCTATTTCGGTCCTATGGGCTGCCGCACCGGATTTTACCTGCTTTTAGCAGGGGATTTGTCTTCTAAGGATATCGTCCCTCTGATGGTGGAAATGTGGGAGTTTATCCGGGATTTTGAGGGAGAAGTTCCCGGTGCATCTGCCAGGGACTGTGGCAATTATCTGGACATGAATCTGCCCATGGCTAATTATGTTGCAAACCGCTATCTTGAGAATGTGCTTTATGGAATTGGAGAAGACCGTTTAGTGTATCCTGAATAAATATTGTTGAGAATTCGAAAGGAATAATAGTATGAGCAAAATTGGAATTATCGGCGCAATGGAGCTGGAAGTTGAAGAGTTAAAAAGTAAGATGAATGTGGAGCGTATCGTAGAGAAGGCGTCCATGAAGTTTTTTGAGGGTACTTTGAATAGTGCGAATGTAGTTGTGGTTCAGTGTGGAATCGGTAAGGTTAACGCAGGTATGTGTGTGCAAATTCTGGCTGACTGCTTTGATGTAACTCACATTATTAACACAGGTGTGGCAGGTTCTTTG
>CAZOSU010000215.1:0-5132 GCA_964582515.1 uncultured Acetatifactor sp.
CGGCGTAGGCGTAGGAACCCAGCGTCCGCAGGCTGGCGGGGAAATTGGGACCCTGTAGATGAGGGTTGTAAGCGAATGCGTATTCACCGATGTCAGTCAGGGTAGCGGGCAGCGTTACCGTAGTCAGCACGGAGGTATCTCTGTCGTGACGGAATGCATAGTCGCCGATAGAAGTGACACCTTCAGCAAAAGCAACGATCGACAGGGTCGCCTGAGACTGGTATTCCATCTGGTTAGTATAGCAGTTTCTGGAATTGCCATTTGTGGAGCGGTCAGCCATCACACCGGTGGCACCGGGAGTGTAATAGATGCTCTCCACATTGGAGCAGCCATAGAAGGGATTGACAAAGTAGCTGTTGTTATAGTTGTAGTCCACAGGCAGCTGAATATGCTTCAGTCCGGTGCAGTTACCAAAGGAACCGCTGTCCAGCACAGTGCCGTTGGGGACCACCAGCTCAGTGAGGCCGGTGCAGCCATAGAAGGCGTAATAGCCGATAGAATTCAGCGTGGAGGGCAGGGTCAGACTGGTGACATTGGTGTATCCGTTAAAGGCATTGCTGGGAATGGACGTGATACCTTCGTGGATGATGATGGAAGTGATGCGGTCCTGATATTTTGACCAAAGGGCATCATCGGTGGATTTGCTCCGGACGTTGCCGATGCCGATGATGCGCAGGGTGCCGCTGCTGTAAAATGCCCAGTGGACATTGGAATTGTCGTCGCCGCACTCACCCCAGGCAATGGCGCCCACCGGGATGCTTGTGCCGGTGGAGGACATCGAACCCATCACCGCGAAGATATTCTCCGGGTCCGGTGCGCCGCCCTGGACCAGCTTGACCTTCTGGGCCTGATCGGCATAGATCTGATGGGTCTGGATGTCGTCATCGCCAAAGTCGGCGCTGACGGTATATTCGGCCTCTGTCAGATAGGCGTAGGCCAGGCCATTGGAGTTGGTCATCAGGGTTTCGTCGCCGATGGTAATGACCGCACCCTCAAAGGGCTGGTAGTTTTCGTCCACTGCCTCCACCGTGATCCGATAGGACAGGTCCGGGCAATCGCCCCATGCGAATGTTACCGCATGATCAAGGCACATGTAAAAGTCCGCAGCTTTCCAGGTCAGGTTAAACAGATCGGAGTCCATTTTGAGCTTTTCCAGCTTCAGGAACTCGATCTCCATTTCACCCCGGAAGAATACATTGAGATCACCGTCAAAACAGATATCGCACAGGTGGGCTACATCTTTGTCCTTCGTTGACGGCATAGTCTTTTTCGCTACGAACTCACCGCCGATTTTTAGCTTCAGTTTAGCCTCCGCGATCCAGCCGTCGAGAATGCCCAGTCCCGGCTCGATGACCAGGGCGAGGGAGATCTTTCCTTCCAGCTCGGCAGCGGAATCCCATTTGGGATTGCTGCTGGTGTTGATGCAGCTCCAGCCGCTCTTGTCGTGGGTAACCGAGAAACCGGTGGTGCTGGTACAGGATGCGACGAAGGTGAGGGAAACGGATGCACTAAACTCAATGACGGGATCCAGCTTGACCATGAGTGCGCCGCCAGCCAGAGGGACGTGCAGCATAGCCAGCATGGTCCGTACATTAGTCGGTATATCGTCTTCCGTACCTATGATAGCGGAAAATTTCAGTGCATGCTCAACACTGAAATCCACCTTCTGGTAAGATGCGGAAACGTAGTAGTTGACTTTGACATCAAATGCGTACTCAACTGCACCATCGATCAACTCTAAATCGTAAGTGAATTTCAAAGTCTGACCGAAACTGACGGAACCGTCGTTATCGCGGCTAAGGCCGTAGGTGGACGCACCGCCGCCCATACCCTCGTAGGTTACGCCTTCGCTGGTATAGCTGTCGTCAACTTCTGCGGCAGAGGTGTCTGCAGACTCCTCAATCTTGACGTGGGAGAAGACCTCTGCAATCTCCACATCCTCACCGGTGATGGTAACGGTGGTATCCTCTACAGTGATGGTGCCAACCTTGATGATCATCAGATCATCTTCGCTGTAAGTATAAGCGACGATGTTGCCGGGCTGCAGCTGGGTGAACTGTTCGTCTGCATTTTCGATGACGTAGAGGGCGTTGTCCGTGTCGGCCGTGGTGACAACGTTCACGCCTTCAGCATAATCGATGATCTTCGTGGTCTCAGCATAGACCGCAAAGTTAGTGGTGTTATTATCGTCCATGTTCAGGACCAGCTCGGAGTCATAGTCCTCGACTGTAGAAGCCAACAGTTCCTGCATTTCCTGCGTGTACATGGGGGTCACATAGGCAGGACACAGGGGAGACAGGTCGAAGCCGTCCAGCAGATAGGCGTAAGCCATGAAATACTGGGGCATTTCCCCGGTGAAGGTGACGGTCGCTTCCGATGCGTCTGCGCTGACTTCGGCTTTTGCACTTGTCAGCATCTGGACGCTGTCCTCGGTATACAGCGCCACGATCAGCGTTGCATCTTCCAGCGAGTCGTATGTAACCATCGCGGTATTTCCTGCGATCACCAGATCGAGGATGGAATAGCCGCTTTCATACTGCGTGGTGCCTTCCGACTGTTCAGTGTCTTCAGACTGCGTGCTGTCTTCTGCCAGCAGGGATATTTCCGGCTGAGAGGTTTCTTCCAGCTCTGCCATGATTCCCTCGCTGAGCAGGGTACCGAAGCTGTTGGTACCTTCGACCGAAACATCATTGGTGGTAACTGTTGCCGGAGAATCCGTGCCCTCGGCAAAAGCCGCCACAGGCATCATACTGAACAGCATGACGACTGTCAGCAAGCCTGCTATCATCCGCTTTAGCATAATTGTACCTCTCTTTACAATAGATGGTAATATTTTACCATATGAGACGTTTCACTGTCAATTCATCGACAAAAGATATATGAAATTGTATGGAATCTCAAAAAACGCCGGCTGGTGGTTCCGGGAGATTATGTGGAAATGGTCCTGCAAACTTAAATTCAACATCTGATTGATTTAAGCCCAATTACTGTTAGCTGGATTGATACAAAACCAATGCAGGGGCCGATATGGGGATCGCACTCTGCAAGAGCATGTTAATCTCCGCGCCAAACTGCAATGGTGGTTATCAGCTTTCGTCAGCACGTACAACAGAATGACCACAAAAGCAGTTGTCATCCTGAGCGAGCGGAGCGAGTCGAAGGATCCTGGCACCGCTTTGACTGCAAATATTATCATAATGCGCAGATTCCTCGACTTCGCTGGCGCTTCGCTCGGAATGACATATCGTTATATTACTCCTTTTGACGGTTTGGCTTACTAAAGCCGATAACCGCAACTGCAATTTGACCGGCTGCGGCAACAATAATACCCAGCCGGGGATTCCCGGCTGGGCACTTTCTATTTTCTGGCAGCGGACTTCTTTTGCTTGCGCCGGGGATCGGGTGTAGTATCAAGGAGATAATCGGCGGAAACATTGTAGAATTTACAGAGTGCGATCAGATGATGGATGGGCATCTCATTGGCACCGCGTTCATAGCGGGCGTACATGGTCTGGGATGTTCCCAAAATCTCCGCAATTTGCGTTTGGGTCAGATCGTTGTCTTCCCTCAGCCCCCTTATCTTTTCAATAAACGTCCGCATAATATCCTCACCTTACTACCAGTATTCCCATAGTGTAGCAAAGTAAATATATTTACTATTGACTTTAGTAAAAAAGTTTACTAAAATACAATTAAGATACTTAAGAAGGAGAGATAGTAATGGCAAAATACAATCAGGAGTTTCTGGTGCAGTATTTGAGAGATATATATGTGCTGTATGTCGCTGAAGAAAAGATAATTCAGAAATGCAACGCGGTTGACAGAGAATGGCGTAATAAGAAAGCGAATCCTCCCAGATACCCTGCAAAGCCAGTTAGAGAACGACCTTCTGAGATTAAGGGTGGAAGTATTTACTTAAGCGTATTACACTTGCTGTTGTTTTGGTTTCCTATAACAATGGCATTTATCTTCTTGCTAATTGGGCTGGCTGAACTTTTGTCGGCGGGCTGGGAATCGTTTGACTGGGAAACGGTTGGAGGGTGTTTATTATTTTTTGCTATCCCTATTCTTTTGGATCAACCTATTCGAATGAAGCTTCGCCGGGATGATAAAAAAGCAAGCGATGAGATTAAGAGAATCAATGATAAGTTTGAGGCGGAAATGAGAGCGTACTCAAAGCGCTGTAAGGAGATTGACAGTATAATTGAAAATGAATATGCCAATGAAAAGGCTATGTTAAGCAGAAGATCGGCCTATTGGTGGCAGGAGTGGAAAAAAGTGTGTGCCCTACGTGAACTGGTGTACAATGTTAATATTATACCGCGCCAATACAGAGATAAATATGCAGCTGTGTATTTGTATGACTATTTCGAGAGCAGCGGAGAAAACGATCTGGGAATGGCGCTCAATACATACGTTCTGGAACAAATCAAAGAACGCTTGGATAGAATCATGGATCAATTGTCTGAGGTGATTCTGAACCAGTATACGATGATGCAGAATCAGGAGAGAGCAATGGAACAGGCTGAGCGGCACCGTAATGAGATGATGCAACGATTAAGCAGGATCGAAGCTAACGCGGAAGAACGCAACAAGTACTTAAAAATGATTGAGAGCAACACGGAAACATTGAAATATTTTGCAACGGCGGATTATTTATGGCGGCGGTGAGAGAATTGAGATACTGCAAGACAAAAGAGTTTGTGCAATCTGTTGCTAAAGAAAATGAAATATCAGCAGAGGAAATGGAGCAAAGGATAGAATCGGAAATCCATGCTGCATTGCATAGGACTGTCCTGCGAGACGATGGTATTGAAGGCTCATTGTGGGCCGATATTTCCCATAATGGAACTGCTCCGACAGCATATGAACTGGTAGAGTTCCTGGCTGAAAAGGTAGCGGAATACCCAAATAGAAGGATAATTTGGAAATGAAAATTGAGGCGTGCTGATTTGCAGCACGCCTCAAAATATTATCAATTACTCTTCCCAGTTGTGCCAGATATTCTGGACGTCGTCATCTTCTTCCATGATGTCGATGAGCTTTTCCATCAGCTTGACATGCTCTTCGTTATCCAGCTTCTGGTGGTTCTGGGGCACCATTTCGATCTGGGCGGAAACGAACTCGTACTT
>CAZOSU010000216.1:0-729 GCA_964582515.1 uncultured Acetatifactor sp.
TTAATGAAGCATTCGGGATGTATTATTATGAGAATGATATACCATATTACAGCAATGTTACCGCTTCGAATCCGTATTTTGAGCAGATACAGATTGCAAGGGAATGGAATGTTATTGATGACAGTGTAAGTGAATTTGATACGAATGCATACGTATCTTATGGATTTGCAGCTGTGACCCTTGTGAATGCCACCAGATTTGTGGGTGAAGGAGTATCCGCAGGTGAGAAGGTTAACATTGCTCAAGAACTGGGAATTATAGTATCCGAGGGAAAAGAATATGAAGTTGAAGATAATATTACATATAGTGACGCAGTAGTGTCACTTTATTATGCAAAGGAACAGTGGGCAAATATGACATTTGACCATGTGATAGAGGAAGTAACCTTTGCAGAAAATGTAGTTAACTATATAGAAGAAGAATTTACAGATTATGAAATCAAGGATGGAAAGACATATATTCCGGCATATGCTTATGCAGGCATGGAGGTTGGAGATGTATATGTACTTCCGGCCAATGAGGATAATCTGGTTGCTTCTGCGTTTGTTGTAGAAAATGTGACGCAGGAAGGCGATTATTATGTTATTCAAAACAGCTCAGATGACACAGATATTTTAGAGTATGTTGAAGAGTTGAATATTGAAGAAACCTATACACCAGATTTACTTGCTAGTAATTTCTATGATGCAGATGGTAATCTGATATATAGCGGCAGTGAGTATGCATATG
>CAZOSU010000216.1:739-5125 GCA_964582515.1 uncultured Acetatifactor sp.
CTGCAAAAGAAGATTATATGGCTCAGAATCTGTCATATGTTGGCACGGATGCATATTATTGTCCCACTGATTTTAAGGATAGCTTTGATTTTAGTATTAAAAAAGATAAATGGTCAGGCTCCGTTTCTGTTTCTAGTAAGGAAGTAAAGATTGGTGTTGCGTATAAATTCTATGAAGAAAAATATTCAACAGCATTGAATCCAAGTGATGGAAATAAAAATAATGGTACAGAGAGTGCAAGCCTGTTTGCAGATGTAACAATTAAAAACGTGAAGGTAACCAATGACATTGATATGTCGTGGGGAAAGCTTAAATATGCCAGAGTATCAGTAGATTATGAGACATCTATTGAAGGTGGTTTAAAAGCAAAAGCGGAGGAAAATTTATATAGAGCAGCACCCTATAATAATGGTAATGGTGGATTCATTACCAATTTGAAAAAGGCATTGAAGTCAGATATGGTTCCGGCGTATGCAAGAGGTGCTGAGAAGAGCTCGGGAAAATTAAAAATCGGTAGTTTTGATTTAGCATCTATAGGAATTGCAAAAGTGGAATTGGGAATATATTTGTATTTGGATGCTACTGGAAAGATTTCTGTAAAGTTAACGACGTATGCATCAAAGGGTGTTGAATACGTAAATGGAAATATCAGATATATTAATACTGATGCAAAAACAACAGAAGTTACCATTAATGCATGTATTGAAGGTGGTATTGATTTTGAATTAGGTGTTAAGCTGCTTAACGCCAAGGTTGTTGCATTTGAATTGAAAATCGGAGTTGGAGTTGATACAAAGCTTGTGATTAATTTCGTAGATGATGAGAATCATTTGATAGAAACAGGTAATATTGGCGATACGGATGTTGGTATAGTCGGGGAATTGGCATCTAGCGGTGGAACCATATCAGTAGAAGAAATGCAAAAAATTGCGGAGGCTCAAGGCGGAGATTATGTCGGTTCAATAGTCACTGAAGATATACCGCTACATGTGGATAATTGTCTTGAGGTAAGTGTCTATGCGAAGGTATCGTTAGAGTTATCCTCTGATAGCTTATTGGGAAAAATCACACCAAAGCTTAAAAAGGAATGGAAAGAAAATATTATAAGTGTCCACGTGGATAATTTTGGAGAAGATATAACCTTATCTGGTTTGCTTACCGGAACAAAATCAACTTCATGTACCAAAAAATTCACACCATTTAAAAAATTAGAGGAAGAATTAGAAGCTGAATTGGAAGCTATAGGGAAGGATGAGGAAACAGAATATAAATGGGAAGTAGGAGAGTTTTTAGAGATTTCTAATTACACCATTAATATGATAGAGGGACACACAGATTTCCTTAATGTAACCAAGATACCGGCGGGATATGAATTTAAGGACGTTGTTTTTGAAGTTGGAGACAGTAATATTGCAATGGTTTCAGCAGATGGAACAATTCTTGCGATAAATGAAGGTGTAACATATATAAGAGTTTATATACCGAACACTCAATATGAGATGCGTTGTGCATTGATTGTAACAAAGGACGGGGTGATTCAGTATACACCAATTGAGATAGCATAAGAAGGATTGAGCATAAGGAAATATTTCCTACGAGATTATTTATGTGCAATTAATTATTACAGCTCTTTCTTTTTAGAAAGAGCTGTGGATGTTAATAAAAAGTAATTTGTTTGTGTGGGTTGTGTTATACATCACGTGTATTTTATAATGAAGGGTAAGAACAAAGAAAAAGATGCTATTTAATAAGCACTACTAATAATAAATGGGGGGAGAATAATGCTACAGGTAATTAAGAAAACCAATTGCTATAACATTAAGGAATTGGATGTTTTATCTGCAATAGGTAAGCTGGTGAATGTTGAGGGAAAGGAAATAGAATCTGTAGAAGCAGTAGACAAAATTGGTGAAATAAAGATTGATGAATATAAGAACGAGAGATTATATTCTGGAAAAATAGTGATTAATGCATTGGATAGTCGTATCCGTTTCTTTACAGAGCAGGGGGCGGATGAGGAACGCAAAAAAGCAATAAATCGTATTGGGATACTGGAAAATTCTGTAACCGGTGAGAAGAAATATCAGATTATGGGTAAGTTTTTTGTGAAGGGATCGTTTTTGTTCTTAAAAAGTGGCTACTATTATTATGAGTTAACAGATTATGTAGCAGATACCAGGTATGTAATCAAAGATATTTGCTTTGGTTCAGATATGCATTATTATTATATATATAATGAGCAGGAGAGATTGGTGGCTGCAATATACAAGCCGTATAGGAATCCGGGAAAAGATGAGTATTACATATATTCTAAGGCTAATGATATGGCAGTTTTACTTGATTTTGTTGTGTCATATATTGATTATTTTATGTATGCCTACAATAGTGCTTCACAGATGGCTCGAAATGAGCACTATTCTATTCATGAAGATGATGCTGCTTATCAGGTTTCAGAAGAAGATTTATTGGCTTTGTATGACGAATCGTTTCTTAAGGAGGTTATTCTAAATGAGTAGCGTATTATTAATTTTTCTTGTTTCTTTGGTATTTTGGTTGTCGTTTGTAGCAGCATGGATTGAAACGGTACAGTTTAGCTTGACCGTATATTTATTAGTTTTTCTTGTGCTTCTTTTTATGAGCTATTTATTCTTGAATGGTGTGCGCTATATCACTCATACAGGGAAAAAAATTACAGCTGATATCTGTAACTTGGATATTTTTGATGAAGAACAGTTTTATGCAGTTTTTCGCTTACATAAGCAGGGGATTAGCAAAGAGAAACATTTTATTTTAAGATACGAGATTGATGGGACTACTCAGTATGAGTTGCTATATAAACGAATGCTGTGGAATATAAAAATAGGTGGCAAAAAAGATATTTATGTGATTTCTCATAAAGAAGGTGCAAAAACAGCTTATGAAATGAAAACCGATTTGGACATTGCACGTAATCTTACAATGGGGATTCCTTTTGCCATTGAATTGGTTGCTTGGGTGGTGTTGTTTATTGCCCGTGGCTTATAATGGAGGAAAAAAATTAATATGTATGATTTTTCAGATTATGTATCAGATAAAGAAACTTTTTGGGATGTTTTAATGAGTAATAATGTGTATCAATGCATCTATCAATGGTTAGTATTGGTAATATTAATTGCAATCCTGATAATTGCAGTTTTGTGTTTGAAAGAATTAAAGGGTGGTGGTGTAGCTTCATCAAAAACGATGGGGGGACAAGTCATCAATGATGTGGGAGCACAGAAGGTTGTTTTTTGTAAGAATTGTGGTAAGCAGAGTAATGCATCGATGAAGGTATGTCAGCATTGTGGGACTAAGAGAGTGTAGATTTGTAAGGGAAATGAAGGAATGATGTTGTATGAGTAAAGTCAACAAGAGTAAATTACTTAGTAAAAAAGGGCAAGTGGAGTTTCTTTTTCAGGGGCTTAAGGGACAGCAATTGAATAATAGAGAGATTTTTGCCATGAATGCGGGGGAAGTAGAAGGTTTACTTCCGGTCGTAGCAGAGGGAAAAGGTAAGACTTTCAATCTGACGTATAATTTTGCTGGGTTGATATCCTTGAGAGACTTTTTGATTACGCCAATGACACGTGAATCTTTCAGGAAATTATTGCAAAATGTTGTGGAAGTTTTTGACGGATTGCAAAAAGCGTTCTTTAGTCAAAGCTGCTTATTACTCGAATTCGACAAGGTTATGTTTAATCCTGCAACCCAGAGATTGCAGTTTGTATATATTCCAATTCAGGGCTTTCAAGCAGAAGGCTGTTTAAGAGCTTTCTTGTTGGAAATCATACAGGCTGGCGCATTTGTAAATTCGGAAGATACTGGTTATGTGTCAGAGTACATTCGTATTTTGAATAGTGGACTTAACTTTTCTTCCTTCGAGCTGGAAGAATATATTAAGAAACTGGGGGAGGAGCAGGGATACGTTACTCTGAAGACAATAAAATGTTCAAAGTGTGGTAATGTGGTAGCTACCGGAACAAACTTTTGTAGTATTTGTGGAGCGAAGGTGAGTAATGCTTCCGTAGGAATTTCAACTACATATGATCCGCTGAAAGAAGCGCATGAACAGAAGCAGGAAAAGGTTGTGGAACCATCGAAAAAGGAGACGTGTGAGGAGACATACTATCCGCCAGAAGATGATGATGAATTGGGAACTTCTGTGCTTGGGATGGATACATTAAATGATCCGGAGGAGGGCTATTTGGTTCGAAAAAAGACAGGAGAAAAAATCCGGATTTTCAAGTCTGTTTTTTATGTGGGACGCTCTGCGAAAAAATGTGATTATGTGATTACAGATAATTGTACGATTAGTAACAGGCATATTGAGATTCGTAGTGAGAAAGGGAGATTTTATTTGAGGGATTT
>CAZOSU010000217.1:0-5099 GCA_964582515.1 uncultured Acetatifactor sp.
CTCTCCATACAAATTACCATCAAAATCAAAGAGGAAGGCTTCCACTCCCATTATTTTTTCATCTGTAACAGTTGGTTTGTAGCCTACATTGCTGATGGCCTTGTAGGTAATTCCCTTATGAATCACACTGGAATAATAAACGCCGGTTGGCGGAAGGAGTTTTCCATTCCCCGGAAGTACATTGATGGTGGGCATACCGATGGTTCGACCAAGCTTCTTTCCGTGGGATACTTGTCCAAGAACAGTATAGGAGCTCCCCAGAAAGGACTTTACCAGCTCCATTCTCCCTGCTTCCACCAGCTCTCTGATGTAGGAGGAGCTGATTTCCCTACCATCCACAGAAATCTTAGAAATGGTGGTCACCTGAAAATCAAGCTCCTCTGCCATCTGTTTTAACAGCGCAGCATTCCCCGCTCCCTTTGCCCCAAAGGATACATCCTCTCCTGCCACAATCCACTTGGCACCAAGTCTTTCTACCAGATACTCCCTGACAAAATCCTCTGCCGGAATGGCCGCCGAGTGTAAATTCAGTGGTAACTCCACCAGCACATCAATTCCCATGTCTTCAAAGATTCTGCGTTTCTCCTCCCTGGTCGTCAGCTCCTTGCCGTCTGAAAACCCAAAAAGCACTGCCGGAGAAGGGTCAAAGGTAAATACACAGCTAAGGAGCCCCTCTTCCTTTTTCTCTAGAAGCTTCTGCATCAGCTTCCGGTGTCCCAGATGAACACCATCAAATTTGCCGATAGCCACCGCTGTATTCTTATTAAGTTTAAAATCTAAGGTATCTGAAATAATTATCATTGACGTTCCTATCGTAGTTACAAAAACATTTTTACCGGCTTATAGCGGCGCGTTTCACTGTGGTAGGCATAAATGCCGAAAAAACGCTCTCCGCCATATACCCGTACCCACTGCCCTGCCGGGTAGGTCTTCTTTTCCAGCATCTGGTTTGGATAAAAGGAATTGCCATTTTCCAAAAGACGGATGGTCTCTTCCTTGGCATAAAGTGCCGGACAATCTCCGAAGATACTATCCACCGCATAAAGCTTCTCCGTGATTCTCTCCTCGTCCCGAAGCTTTTCCAGCTCTGCCAAGGTAATGGCATCCTCCAGCTTAAATATCCCTACCTTGGTACGCAGCAGGCTCTGCATGGTACCGCCACAGCCTAATTTTTGACCGATATCATGGCACAGGGTACGGATATAAGTTCCTTTGGAGCATTCCACACGGATTTTCACTACCGGCAAATTCATTTCCAAAATCTCTATATCCAGAATTTTCACCGGCCTTGCCGCACGCTCCACCTCTTTGCCCGCTCTGGCCAGCTCGTAAAGCTTCTTTCCATCCACCTTCAAGGCAGAATACATGGGCGGAATCTGCATATAATCTCCCATGAAGCTCATGATTGCTTCTCTGACCTCCTCTTCGGAGCAGGTCACCGGCAGCTCCCTTAGCACCTGACCTGTCACATCCTGGGTATCCGTTTCCTTACCCAGAAGAAGCTCAGCCACATATTCCTTGTCCTTATCGGTGAGCATATCACAGAGCTTGGTTCCGCTGCCCAGACACACCGGAAGCACTCCCGTTGCATCCGGGTCCAGAGTTCCGGTATGACCGATTTTCTTCTGCTTACAGATACCTCGCATTTTTGCTACCACATCGTGGGAGGTAAAGCCCTTTTCTTTATAAATATTAATGATTCCGTTATACATCCTTTTTTTCCTTCATCTGCTTCTCAATGTGTAAAGACAAATTGTTGACACAATCATGGAAGGTACCCTTCATGGTACAGCCTGCAGCGCGCATATGACCGCCACCGCCAAAGTAGGATGCAACCTCTGCCACATTTACCATCTCGTCAGAACGCATGCTCACCTTATACTCCAGCACATCTATCTGGTACATAAAGATGGCACAGTGTATACCTGCAATATTCCGAAGCTGGTTCACAATACCGTCCAAATCCTTGCTGGTCACATTGTAGAATTCCATTTCCTTTTTCTCCACGCAGCTTACGATACATGCCCCATCCATAAAACGGATACTCTCCATCAGGGCACGACCCATAATCTGGGTCTGGAGATATGTTTTCTGATAAAAGGTTTCCTCAATAATCCTGGGGAAATCAAATCCAAACTGAATCAGCTTTGCACCTATCTCCATAGTTTTCGGTGAAGTATTGGAATACTGGAACACGCCACAGTCATGGATAATACCCACATAAAGAGCCTCTGCAATTTCCTTATCAATCCCCCCCTGCACCAGAAGGTCATACAGTACCTCAGCCGTAGCGCTGGCATCCGGTACCACCAGACTCACATCCCCGCAGCCCTTATTGCTGATGTGATGGTCTATATTGATTTTTTTCGCTGCCCTCTGGTAAATCGGCTGTGCTCCGCCAAGGCGGTCCTCACTACAATCCAGTGCAAAGAACACATCCATGGACTCCTGCACCTCAAAATCACTTGAAATCTCTGCAAACCCCACCAAATCCTTAAAAGTCTCCGGGGGATTTTCCAAAAATACCGTCACCTGCGCCTGTGGCATCTGCTTTCTCAAAAAGCTCTGCAACGCCAGACAGGAGCCCACACAGTCCCCATCCGGTCTGATGTGTCCACTGATGCCAATGCGCTTTGCTCCTCTACATTCCTGTAATATGTTCATATGCTTTCACACCTCATTTCCATTTAAAGGAAAAGCCCCGCATAATGCGAGGCTTTTCTTTATTCTTCGTCTTCTGAAGCTTCCTGCTCCGCAATTACTTCATTAATCTTTTTGGACATATTTACGCCATATTCAATGGACTGATCCATAACAAAGGTAATACTTGGTGTATTACGAAGATTAATTCTCTTTGCAAGCTGTGACCTTATAAAACCTTCCGCACTTTTCAGTCCCTGATAGGTATCCTTTCTGGCTTCCTCACCGCCAAGCACACTGATATATGCCTTGCAGCTCTTTAAATCGGGCGCAACCTCCACAGCTACCACACTGGTAAGCGGACTGATACGGGGGTCTTTGATTTCCCCTCGAATCACTTCCGCAAGAACCTTCTGCACTTCCCCATTTACACGGGTATTTTTAATACTATTTTTTCTCATTTTCACTCCAAATCTGCCAAAGCACCGCAAGTCCTGGGCCATGGGCACAAATTTGCCAATGGAAGCACCTTGCACCCAGGGATAATTCGATTTTTTACTTTCTGGGCACCTCAACCATGATGTAAGCCTCTACCATATCAAGCTCCTGCATCTGGTCAAAGCCTTCAAATACAAGACCACATTCAAATCCGGTCTTAACTTCCTTTACATCATCCTTAAATCTCTTTAATGACTTCAGCTCGCCCTCATAAATCTGCTTACCTTCTCTGGTAATACGAATCTTACAGCCTCTCTGGAACATACCGTCCATAACGTAAGAACCTGCAATATTACCGATAGCAGATGCCTTGAAGATCTGACGCACCTCTGCATGACCGATAACCTTCTCCTCAAAAACAGGATCCAGCATACCCTTCATGGCTGCCTCGATATCCTCAAGTGCCTGATAGATGACTCTGTATAATCTTACGTCTACGCCTTCGCGCTCTGCAGTAGCCTTTGCGGTAGCGTCCGGACGAACATTAAATCCGATGATAATCGCGTTAGAAGCACTGGCCAGGGTTACGTCAGACTCAGAGATTGCACCTACACCGCCATGGATACACTTAACAACAACCTCTTCATTGGAAAGCTTGAGAAGGGACTGCTTCACAGCCTCCACACTACCCTGTACATCCGCTTTCACGATAAGGTTCAGTTCCTTTAAATTGCCCTCCTGAATCTGGGAGAATAAATCATCCAGAGACATTTTAGACTTAGTCTCTTCCAGCTTCTTCTCCTTGTTCTGGGCAGTGTAGGTCTCTGCATAGGTCTTAGCACTCTTGTCGCTGTCATGGGCAAGGAATACTTCACCTGCACTCGGTACATCGGAAAGACCTAAGATTTCTACCGGAGTAGAAGGCTTTGCTTCCTTTACTCTTCTTCCCTTATCATCAATCATGGCACGAACCTTACCATGAGCAGCACCTGCGGAAATAAAATCTCCCACACGAAGTGTACCCTTCTGTACCAGTACAGTAGCTACAGGACCACGTCCCTTATCCAGCTCAGCCTCGATAACAAGACCTCTTGCCTTTCTGTTAGGATTTGCCTTCAGCTCTAATACATCCGCGGTAAGTAATACCATTTCCAGTAAGTTCTCAATACCCTCACCGGACTTTGCAGATACCGGTGCAAATACAGTGCTTCCACCCCAGTCCTCTGCGATTAATTCAAATTCGGTTAATTCCTGTTTTACCTTCTCTACATTTGCAGCAGGCTTATCAATCTTGTTTACCGCAACGATGATTTCAATACCTGCAGCCTTTGCATGGTTGATTGCTTCAATGGTCTGTGGCTTTACACCATCGTCCGCTGCAACTACTAAAATTGCGATATCGGTAGAGTTGGCACCACGCATACGCATAGCGGTAAATGCCTCGTGACCCGGGGTATCTAAGAAGGTAATCTTCTTGCCGTTAATCTTAACGGTATAGGCACCAATGTGCTGGGTAATACCACCGGCTTCCTTATCGGTAACATTGGTCTTACGGATAGCATCCAGTAAGGAGGTCTTACCATGGTCAACATGACCCATGACACAAACTACAGGAGGTCTTTCCTCTAAGTCCCCTTCTGCTTCCTCATCCTCCTTAAGCAGCTCCTCAATTACATCCACCTTTACTTCCTGCTCACAAAGAATATCATATTCCATAGCAATATTCTCTGCATCCTCGTAGGAAATCTCCTGATTCATGGTTACAATCTTGCCTTCCATGAACAGCTTCTTAATGATTGCTGCCGGCTGCATCT
Organism: uncultured Acetatifactor sp.; assembly: GCA_964582515.1. Taxonomy (GTDB): domain Bacteria; phylum Bacillota; class Clostridia; order Lachnospirales; family Lachnospiraceae; genus Acetatifactor. The sequence goes on from CAZOSU010000217.1 coordinate 4,893, forward strand.
TCATCTTCTCTGCCAGTTCCTTGATGGTGATGGTCTCCGGAAGTACGATAACCTTAATGGTCTCCTCCGCAACCTCTTCCTTCTTCTTCTCCGGCTTGATGAAGCGTCCTGGTTTATTCTTTAAAGCACTGTCATCCTCTTCATAGATGTAGTCCTTCTTATTTCTCTTGTTGTCCTTCTCCTGAGAAATACGTCTCTTTTCTTCCT